>CAVIYT010000199.1:0-11976 GCA_963646925.1 Paludibacteraceae bacterium | reverse complement strand
GGGCTGTTTACTTTCGCCAAATCATAAATTTCTTCCGCAGTCAGATGTTCCGCCGGATGGGACGCAATAATATCAAGCACCATCATACGCTGATTTGTTACTTTGAGTCCTGCTTTGCGCAACAGTCCTTTTACCGTTTCATCATTCATTTTCCATCGTCCCCCAACATCTGTCCTGCGAAAACCTTCCTGCTGCCTGCGTTCTGCGCAGACAGCAACCAGTCCTGTATTCCATCAGATTCTTTCCGATCCCCAGGACCCGCCTTTTTCCCGCCGTCAAGACGGGCAAGTTTCCTGACTGTCAATCCATTTGTTTGTCTGTATCTGTGTATTAAATGTCTGTTTTCTGCTTTTTATACGCGCTCTACTGCTTTTCGAGATCTACATCGTCGAGAAGTTCCGCGAAGATCTTCATGAGACCTTCCAGCTCGTCCTCATCTTCCACGAACTCATAGAGGGCATCTGTCTCGTCAGCGCCGGACATATCCTTTAAGATATAGCAGTCGCCTTCCTCGTCATCATCTTCCGCGTCTGTCACAAGAAGATAGTTCGCTCCGTTTAATTTTGTCTCTTCCACAACATAGAATTCCAGTGTCTGATCATCATCGACCAGTGTGATCTTTCTCTCTTCCATACATAGTCTCCTGTTTTTAAGAATGTGCCGTCGTAACTATTCAGTAACTTCATCGTCACGTGTCTTCACAGTTTTCCCCGAAACTCTCGCTCCACGAAAAACTGCAGGTATCGATTTTATTCTTCTTTCGTCTTCAAGCAGTCCAGATATCCCTGTAAGATCAGTCCCGCGGCGACCTTATCGATCACGGCTTTTCTGTTCTCGCGGCGCACTCCGCTCTCCATCAGGATCTGTTCCGCAGCAACGGTCGTGAGACGTTCATCCCAGTAATGCACCGGAAGTCCGGTACGGCGCTCCAGCATTTCTCCGAAGGCTTTCGTCTTATCAACGCGCTCGCCCTCTGTGTTGTTCATATTTTTCGGAAGTCCCAGTACGATCTCCGTAACTTCGTACTCCACGATCAGCTCCTCGATCCGGGCACACGTCTTGCGCAGCTTGTTCTCGTCCTTGCGCTCGATGGTCTCGACGCCCTGTGCTGTCAGGAGAAGTCCGTCACTGACTGCGACTCCCACGGTCTTTGAACCGAAATCCAGTCCGAGTATTCTCATAAACCCTGTCCTCTACTATTTTTCCTCATAGCAAAGCCAGCCGGATATATACTTTCCCGGCTGTCTGCTCTGGTGTCATATCTCTCCGGTGCATCGGCACCTGACATCTTATCTATCCGGGAAAAACCTAGCGGAGTCTCGTATCGATATAATTCTCCATCAGTTCTTCCAGGATCTCGTCACGTTCTACTTTCATAATAAGGCTTCGCGCGCTCTTATAGCTTGTAATATAGGTCGGGTCTCCGGACATAATATAGCCGACGATCTGATTAATCGGGTTGTACCCCTTTTCGGTCAGGGCTTCGTAGACTTCACGAAGAACCTCGCCAACCTCCAGTTTTTTATCTTCCTGTACTGCTTTAAAATATTGTGTATTACTGATATCGCCCATAAATATCCTCACGTCCTTTGGTGTTGGTATAAACCAGATTCATATCAACCCTTTTGTTGCTATTTCTTATTCTACCCTAATTTTATATTTTCTGCAATATAAACTTACCGGCCGGATCTGTCCCGTTTCGCCTGTTAAGCTCTCCGAACTTTTCCCGGAACAGCATCATATTTTTCCGGACCGGCACCTAAGATCAGGCGAGAAGTATGATCTCCTCTGTCAGGAATTCCTTTAAAATTCCGGAAACAAACGTATTTTTCAGCGCCTTCGGATCGCGTCCGTCAAGACGGATCGCCGCCTTCACGTATTCCTTTGTGTATCCGGTCATGTAGACCTCACCGTCGATGGTCACCGGCTCCTCCAAAAGGATCTCCTGCTCTGTTCCTAGGAAGGAATTCCGGTATTCCCCGGACATCTTCTTCTCAAGCTTTAAGAGAACGGCGCTTCTCTCCTTCTTCACCGGCTCCGGCACCTGATCAGGCATCCGGTCCGCGCGGGTTCCGGCACGTCTGGAGTACGGGAACACATGCATCTCGTAGAAGTGGACTTTTTCAAGGAATTCTCTTGTGGTCTCGAAGTCCGCGTCCGTCTCAGCCGGGAATCCAACGATGACGTCCGTCGTGATCGCCGGGTTCTTGAAATATTTTCTCAGGATCTCACAGCGGTCCGCGTATTCCTCACAGGTATAGTGGCGGTTCATGCGCTTTAAGGTGTCGTCGCATCCGCTCTGTAAGGAGAGATGGAAGTGTGGGCAGATCTTCGGGAGCTTGGAAAGCTCTTCCGCGAACTCTTCTGTGATGACACGGGGCTCTAAGGATCCGAAACGGATGCGCTCGATTCCGTCGATCTCATGGAGTCTCTTGATCAGGGTCAGGAAGTCGATTCCCTCGTCCTTGAAATCAACGCCGTAGGAAGTCAGGTGGATTCCAGTCAGGACGATCTCCTTGTAACCTTCCTCAGCGAGGATCTTTACTTCCTCCTCCACGTCCTCCGGTCGGCGGCTTCTGACGCGGCCTCTCGTGTACGGGATAATACAGTAGCTGCAGAACTGGTTGCAGCCGTCCTGAACCTTAATGAAGGCGCGGGTGTGCTCCGCCTGTTTCTTAATATGAAGCTTCTCGTATTCGTTGGAACCAGCGAGGTCCGTGATGGACTCTTTGATCTCTTTTCCCGCGAACCACGCGTCCAGAAGCGGGACAAGGTCAGCCTTGCGGTTGTTTCCAATGATCAGGTCCACCGCGGCGTCCTCTCTTAATTTATCTGCCGCCGCCTGGACATAACATCCAGCCGCAACCACCACCGCGTCCGGATTTTTCGCCTTCGCGCGGTGCAGCATCTGACGGGATTTTTTATCAGCCACGTTCGTCACGGAACAGGTGTTGATCACATAGACATCCGCTTTTTCCTCGAAGCTCACGATCTCATAGCCAGCGGCCTCCAGAAGCTGTTCCATGGCCTCTGTTTCATATGCGTTTACTTTGCAGCCAAGATTGTGCAGCGCTGCTTTTCTCATATTCTATCTCCTTGTAATTACTTAGGTAACTCCGCCATGCCATCTTCTTGTTTTCATTTTTATGAAAACAAGAAGCTACGGGAGTTTCCCGTATGATGCCATAAATAAGAAAATGCTTATGCAAACAAGCTTGCAACACATTTTCTCATTCATGGCATCGCATGGCTAAACTTTTTATTTAAGATACCTCTTGACTTTTCATGCATGTCCATTTAGTATGAAGGTAGGTTTTTCTATTTTATCAGAATAACAAAATATTCGAATATTGGGAGGAACACTGACATGAAAACCGTTAAAATTTCTTTAAACTCCATCGATAAAGTGAAGTCTTTTGTAAATGACCTTACCAAGTTTGATACCGATTTCGATCTTGTTTCCGGCAGATACGTCATCGACGCAAAATCCATCATGGGTATCTTCAGCCTGGATCTTTCCAAGCCAATCGATTTAAATATCCACGATGGCGGAAATACAGAAGAGATCCTTACTGTACTTGCTCCGTATATCATCGAGGCATAAGAAAAAGTTTTTAAAAACTGCCGGAAGTTAAATTCCGGCAGTTTTTTTGTTTCTTTTTCTGCCAGCACAGCTGCTTGATAACTTTGCATCTGCGCATCAGTTTTTCCCATCGTGTACAGCATTTTTACCGTACCGCAATGTTTCTTTGCCAGGAAACCGGAATACTGCATTTCATTAAATGCAGCGGATTACTTCTCTCGTCTCCAGGGCTGTCTTCATCAGCTCGTCGATCTTCTCATCCAATTTTTTCTCGGAATTCTTGATCTTCTTTAAGCTCGGCTTTGTAACCGGATGCTTTGCCACAAAGATGGTACAGCAGTCCTCGTACGGAAGAACGGATGTCTCATAAGTACCGATCTTTAAGGAGATATCAACGATATCCTGCTTGTCGAAAGCGATAAGCGGTCTCATGACCGGAAGCTCGCAGACTTCGTTTGTTACTGCTAAAGACTGCATGGTCTGGGACGCAACCTGTCCGATGCTCTCGCCTGTTACCAGAGCCAGGCAGTCGTTCTCCTTCGCGATGGTCTCAGCGATCTTCATCATGTAGCGGCGCATAATAATTGTAAGCTCGTCATGCGGGCACTGGTCGTAGATGTAGAGCTGGATATCAGTGAAGTTGATGATATTTAAGCGGATCGGACCTGTGTATTTCGCAACGAGTTTTGCAAGGTCAACGACCTTCTGCTTTGCGCGCTCGCTGGTGTAAGGCGGCGCGTGGAAATAGGTCGCGTCGATGGTCACGCCGCGCTTTGCGATCATCCAGCCTGCAACCGGGCTGTCGATTCCGCCGGATAATAATAACATGGCGCGTCCCGCTGTTCCGATCGGCATTCCGCCCGGTCCTGGGATCGTCTCGGAGAAGATGTTGATCTTGTGGCGGACTTCCACACGGAATAAAACGTCCGGTGTGTGAACATTTACCTTTGTCTCCGGGAACGCGTTTAAGATCACCTCGCCGAGATCACGGTTGATCTGGTCGGAAACGACCGGATACTGCTTGTTGGCACGTCTCGCAACGACCTTGAATGTGAAATGTTTGTCCTCGTAAGCGTCGTCGATGTATTTGACTACCTGGGCCTTTAAGTCCTCGTAGCCGTTGTCCTTGATCTGGACCATCGGGCAGATGCCGACGATACCGAATACATGCTGGAGAGCGTCGATCACTTCATCGTAATCGAAGTCCTCACTGGCCTCCGCATAGATTCTTCCAGCTTCTTTTGTAACCTCAAAGTTTCCTTCCAGGTTCTTTAAACGGTGGTGGATCTGTTTTACAAGGGCGTCCTCAAAGAGGTAACGGTTCTTTCCCTTTACGCCGATCTCTGCGTACTTGATTAAAAATGATCTGTATTTCACGGAATATCCTCCATAGGATCCTGAATTTTTCGCAATCGGCATTTTCTCGCCGTCTGCCGCTGTTTCAGGACATTTTTCTTAGTAACTGACCGGGAATTTTCAGATTCCCGCCAAATATTATATATTCGTAACTGTTCAACAGTTCTTCGCGCTTGCTGCGCTGACCATAAGAAAACCTATCTTTATGCTCTGCGATATCTTCTAAGCATCGGCACAAGTTCGTTCAGCACTTCCAGACAGTAGTCCACTTCCTCCTCGGTATTAAATGCCCCGAAGGAGAAACGGAGTGTGGAATCCAGAAGAGAATCCTTCACGCCGATTCCCTTTAGGGTTCCGGACACACCCGGATGGTTGGATGAACATGCGGAGCCGGAAGAAACGTAGATTCCCTTATCTTCCAGCGCATGGAGCAGAACCTCCGCTCTCACGCCCTCGAATCCTGCCGCAACGATCTGCGGTGCGCTGTCCCGGTCTGTGAGACCGTGTACCGTCACGCCGTCCATCGCCTGGAGACCTTTCACCATACGGTCCTTGATCGCGTAGAGCTTATCGATCTTCGCGTCATGGTCCGTATAGACCATCTTTGCCGCAAGACCCAGTCCTGCGCAGCCCGGAACATTCTCAGTGCCGGAGCGCATGCCTTTCTGCTGTCCGCCGCCGTAGATGATCGGCTTGATCTTTACCTTCTCGTCGATGTAGAGGAAGCCGGTTCCCTTCGGGCCGTGGATCTTATGTCCGCTTGCGGATAACAGGTCGATGCCCTGTTTCTTCGGGCGGATCACATATTTTCCGTAGGCCTGGATCGCGTCCACATGGAAGTAGACGGACGGCTTTTTCTCTTTGATGATCTTTGCGATCTCCTCGATCGGTTCCACAGCGCCGATCTCATTGTTCACATACATGACGGAAACCAGGATCGTATCGTCGCAGATCGCCTCACGGAGCGCGTCTAAGGATACATGTCCGTTATGATCCACCGGAAGGTAGGTCACGTGGAAACCAAGCTCCTCGAGGAATGCTGTCGTGTTGTAGATGGACGCGTGTTCCACGCAGGAGGTAATGATATGGTTTCCGGCACGCTTATTTGCAAGTGCTGTTCCGATCAGGGCCATATTGTTGGACTCGGTTCCGCCGGAGGTGAAGAGGATCTCTTTATCCTTTACTTTTAAGGTCTTCGCGACCTCCTCCCGGGCAGTCTTAATGTATTTTTCTGCCTCCACGCCTTTCATATGTCTGGAGGACGTGTTGCCGTAGTCCACGGTCATTGTCTTCGCGACGATGTCGCGCACCTCGTCGAATGCGCGGGTAGTCGCGGAGTTATCAAAATAAACTTCTCTCTTTTCCATGAGTTTTATTTACTCCCAGTCTGGACCGGCAAAACATTCTCCATATTCACGATACCGGTCTTATTTACTTCTTAAATTTACCATTTATGACATAATGTCAGTTTTAACTCGTTTTTAGCAGTTCAGCTTTTACAGTTATAGGTAAAAATTCATTCCGAATCTTTCTTCTCTTCGATCTGTACTGAAATTTTTACCTTTCTATTCCAACAATAGTCCGACAGCTGCCATCACGAACATCCCAGCCGTCTCTGTCCTGAGAATTCTCTTTCCAAGTGTCACCGGCTTCACCCCGGACTTCATGGCAAGTTCCACTTCCCCGTCCGAAAATCCGCCTTCTGGCCCGATAAAGATGGACAGACTCTGTCCCTGTTTTAAGCTTCCGATCAGTTCTCTCGTGAGCGCCATTCCGCCTGCTCCCGGAAGACTCTCGGAATCTTCATACGGGATGATCGCCAGGTCATCCTCTGCTGCCGCCTCGATGGCCGCCTTAAATTTCATCACGTTTCCGATCTCCGGCACGATCATGCGCTTTGACTGTTTCGCGGCGCTCTCGGAGATCCCGTACCAGCGTTTTCTCTTTGCTTCCTCTTTTTTCGCGTCAAGCTTTACCACCGCGCGGTCAGTATCCACCGGAACGATCTTTGTGACACCCAGTTCTACACATTTCTGAATGATAAATTCCATCTTATCTGCTTTCGGAAGTCCCTGGTACAGGGTCACCTTCACCGGAAGCTCCGTATCGTCCACTTCCTCCGGCAGGATCTTCGCCAGGACCTTATCCGGGAAAAGCTCCGTGATCTCGCAGAGGCAGTTTGTGCCTTTGCCGTCACTCAGCAGAATCTTCTCGCCCGGTTTCATCCGCAGCACGTTCTTAATATGATTCACGTCGGGACCTGTGATCACGGCCTCCGACTCCGTAAAAAATTCTGTTTCCGTAAAAAAATGGTACACTATTTCTTCCTCGCTGTGAAGGATACCCACTCGCCCTGTCTTGTCACTTCGATGATCTCGAAGGCGTCGTTCGCCTCAAGCGCTTCGCGGACAGCCTGTTCCTTCATATCAATAATACCGGAGCTGATGAAGATTCCTCCTTTCTTTAAGTGGAACGGAACCTGTTTCTGGATCATGATGATAATATCCGCAAGAATATTTGCCACAACGATATCGTAGCACTCGTATCCAGCCGCGTCCTGTGTCGCCTTATCATCGATGATATTTCCCTGGATCACACCGAACTTCTCCTCCAGGATATCGTTGGCTGCCAGATTTTCATGGACGGCTGTGATGGCGTTCTCGTCCAGGTCGGTTCCGTATACATAATCGGCGCCAAGCTTTAACGCGGCGATTCCGAGGATTCCGCTTCCTGTTCCGAGGTCGAGAACCTTTACGCCCGGCTTTACATACTTTTCAAGCTGACGGATGCAGAGCTGTGTCGTCTCATGTTTTCCTGTTCCGAAAGCAGTTCCCGGATCGATCTGGATCAAGAGCTTGTCCTTATGCTCTTCCGGGATCTCCTCCCATGTCGGCTTGATCAGGATATGGTCAACGGTAAACGGTTTGAAATACTGTTTCCAGTTGTTGATCCAGTCCTTATCGTCCGTCTCGGACTCCGTGATCTTCGCGGTACCGATATTCACGAACTGGCTGATCTCCTCTAAGCCCTCGCGGACAGCTTTTAACTTTTCTTCCGTATCCTCGTCCTCATCCAAATAGAAGCTGACTCTCGCGGTACCATCGTCCGGCGGAAGCTCCGGAAGGATATCGATGAACATGCCCTTCGTCTCGCTCTCTGTCAACGGCACGTTGTCCTCGATCTCCATTCCCTCAATTCCGATATCATCAAACATGCTTCCGAGATAATCCACCGCGTCGGTGGTCGTCTCAAGCGTAAATTTCTTCCATTTCATATAGTTTCTCCTTCCGCACATATGCCCGCACCCCGCATGGATGCAGACGAAATCACATGATATCATAACATAGTTTTACAGGGTTTGCAAGGTGGGAAACATGTTTCCAAAGATTCCGTGTTTATGCATAATAGCTGCGATATTTCTTGAAATTATTGTCACAACATGTTATGATAAATATGAACAAAGAAGGTTATGGTCTTTCGGCTCATAACTGGAGTTCCCATTGAGAGTTGGTTCGCTCTCCCGAATAGGCTTTGTGCTGAAAACAAATGAACCATACAAAAGATACCTGCAGCTCCTGGTTTCGTCAGGAGCTGTTTTCATATCATATTTTGACACATCAAAAATTCTAATGTGCTGAGACACAATCTTTTTTTATCGGATGGTAATGCCTGTGGATATTTTATTGCAAAAATACAATGACTATATGCGGCTAAAAAATTGCCGGGTAGAATATACGTTTTCAAATCAGACGCAATTGACCGTCTACTATAGGGAAGAAAATTTTCCACATCTCTTGGGTCTTCACAAATTAAAAGATCTTCAACTGATTCAATTTTGGCAGGATAAAAATAATAAAACCGTTAATTTAAAAGGTCTTCTTCGTCATATCAAAAATTCTTCTTTTACCGACTCTTCTGTAAAATCCAGTATCTTTTATCCCCTGATCAAAGATCGGTATGAAAGCTTTTCATATGAGAATTTAGCTTCTTTAATCTATACAGACGCTATTATCCATTTTAATCCGGAGCTCATCCATTCCAAACTCAAAAGCAACTACATCCTTTTCGAAAAGACTTCCAATTCTGGTTTCAATCACCTTGCAATCGCTCAGGATGTCAGAACAGGCTCCAGATATTTTGAGACATTTTTTCATGAATCCACTCAAAAATATATCTCCGGCCAAGTCATTGTACAGATTTGCAAATTCACTCTCTACGATCCTACCGGTCATATTATTGTTGAGGATTCTTTTTAATTTTATTTGGACACACAATATCAAAAAGCGAGGCAGAACGTTCCCGCTCTGCCCCGTGAAAGTTTTTCTATTTATGCTGTTTTTCTGTTCGGGCGGACGAATAAGATGCATCCTACGATGATGCAGATCGCGAACATCGCTCCACCGACACCAACTGTCATTCCAATTCCGGACATCGTCCACATCGGAACGAGACCAGCGAACGCTTCCTTCCAGCACATAACCGCGCTGTAGATACCGTGGTTATCCGGTGCGCTGGAGTTGGAATCCGGGTCAACTGCACGGACAAGCGCAAGACCTGTCGCTGTGTTTCCTGTACCTACACCGAATGCCATTAAGGCTTTCTCAAACCACTCTTCTTTACAGAACAGCTTGCAAAATCCAAGGGAGATCGCAAGTGTCAGTGAGCAGCAGATTGCTGTGTAGATCACAATCGGTACGATGTATGTACTGATAAGTTCGATATCGAGAGTTGCCATCGCTGTGAGGACAACGACCTCAAGTAAGAATCCGCTGACATGTTTGATGGTCTTTACATCAATGTAACGGTCAAGTTTTACTGCCTTTGCAACGTTCCACACGATTGCACCGCCGAGAATGCCCTGAATAACTGTCGGAAGGACGCTGACTCCCGGCCATACAAGACCGACTGCCTTGATCAGAAGACGTCCTGCGTAAACTGCCGCGAGAAGCCATCCGCCCTGAAGCGCGAGATGATTGATACCGATGGAACTTGTTACCGTGCTGCCGATTGCACTTCTCTTCTCCTCTGGAAGAACTCCTCCGTAATACCAAGCTGGCTGCTTCTGGGCATCTTTTACGAATTTTGTCCAGCCTCTTCTGACACCGATATTTACAACAATCATGCCGACTAACATAGCCACGATCAGACCAAAGGTCGCAAGAACCATTCCGACTGATAAGTTTTCCGGAATACCAAGGTTCTCATACGTCTGTCCTGCTGCACCTGCGTTTCCGTGACCACCCTGGAACGCGAACACTCCCATGGTGCCCCATCCTTTTGGAAGCCCCGGCCAGACTATCGTAAGCAGTGCGCCAAGAGCTGCACCAACTGCCATCTGCATACCGTAGATCCCCTGCTCGACACAGATATAATCAAGGTAACCGACAACCTTTTTACGGTTGATCGTAACACCGAATAACAGTGCTGCCATGATCGGAGCGATCAGGACATTGGAGAACTTGGAGAAAGACTCCGGAATCTCAACAAGGCCAAGCATCTGCTGACCAAGTACCAGTGCCAGAAGTCCTCCAATCAGGGAAGCCGGAAGGAACAGCTTCTGGATAGGCTTCACAATTTCTCTTACAAAGAATCCTGCGAGCATGAATACGCCGATGAGGATCATGTCGCTAAATAAAGACGCAACTGTCATATTGTACCCCCCGTAAAATATTTTTCTTTTGAAAGTTCCATATATTTCTTTGCTTGATTGGTCCAATCACTTTCTGCACAAATTATATCTCTGTTTTTTTCTAAATACAAACAATGTATTTCTTTTGTTTTAACAAAAAAACTTTGTTATGTAATTATTGTTTTCTTTATATTAATTATTGTTTTCCAAGGGATTTTTCTGTATTTTCAGACATGTGTGTCATAAAACATCAAAAAGCAAACCAGGGACAGGATGAGCTTCCTGTCCCTGGTCTGCTTTTCGCAAAATAAGGTTTGGGGTATAACAAACATAAAGTATAGGGGTCTTCATTATAAAATGAATGGGTATTAAATTCTCTCCGGGCAT
Organism: Paludibacteraceae bacterium; assembly: GCA_963646925.1. Lineage (GTDB taxonomy): Bacteria > Bacillota > Clostridia > Lachnospirales > Lachnospiraceae > Pilosibacter. The sequence continues at coordinate 1,021 of CAVIYT010000199.1, read as the reverse complement.
TTGACCGCCCGGAAAGACGGCAGTTTTCAAATAAACTGTCGATATATTTGTATGGATTACGGCTCGTAAACGTCGTCGATGATCTCGAACTCTTTTGCTGCGAGAGTCTTCTCGACCCATTCTCTCTTTGCTGTGCCGTTCTTTGCAGCTGCAAGCTTGCTCTCGTCTGCTGCCTGGAACTTCTTTGCGTCCTCTAAGATCTGTGCAGCGTCTTTTCTCGGGATAACGATAACGCCATCCGGATCAGCCAGGATGATGTCACCCGGGTTTACGCTGACTCCGCCGCAGGATACCGGTACGTTAACCTCGCCCGGTCCCTCTTTGTACGGGCCGCCCGGTGTTGTGCCTGTGCAGTATACCGGGAAATCCCACTTGCCGATCTCATCGATGTCACGGATCGGTCCGTCAAGAACGATACCAGCGATCTTTCTGTCGTAACGAAGGTAAGCCATCATGATCTCACCCATAAGAGAACGTGTATCATCCTCTTCGTTGGATACTACGATGAAGTCGCCTTCCTGTGCAATGTTTAATGCTGCGTGAAGAGCGAGGTTGTCGCCGCCTCTTGCCTTAACGGTGAGTGCCGGTCCAACTGCCATCTGCTCTTTCGGCTGGCTTACAAGATGAATTCTCGGATTCATTGCTGCGTTTCTTCCCATTACGTCACATGTGTTGGATGCCGGGATGTTCTTGAACTGCATCATAACGTCTTTGTCCGGCATGTGTCTCTTTAAATAGATTCTCTTACCTACTGCCATTTTCACAATCTCCTTTTCCTTGGATTTTATGTGTTTGAGATCCGCTTGTCTGCGTCTCTCGTTTGTTTCTGACCACATTGTATCGCAGAGTTACAACAATTACAAACAATGTATTTATTTGTTTTCTACAACATTTTTTTGTTATTCACTTTACATCCTGAGAGGCGTTATATATAATGAAAATACTGGCGGATCGTCCGTCATTTTTCGCAAAATATTGTTTTACAGTAACTGTTCAGCAGGTCTGCGCACTTGCCGCGCCG
>CAVIYT010000198.1:0-9118 GCA_963646925.1 Paludibacteraceae bacterium | reverse complement strand
ATTATACAGGTAAATCCACGAAGTTACAAAGTGGAGGTCATTACATATTGTCTATTCAGTACCTTCATAGTCACGCGCAAAAATCCATTCCAGATCAGCTTCGCTGATGGGATTTTTGCCTTCCTGCCTATGTTTTCTTACGGCCAGCGCAGCAAGTGCGCAGACCTACTGAACAGTTACCTATCATCTACAATCATCTAAGCCGGATTCGGCATCTGAAGACTCTTTGCTAAAACACCCAAATAACTGGCAGGGAGTCGTGAGGATCACTTTCCTGCCCACATTCCAGGAAAGGAAGGTCTGGTATGAAACAACAGAATATTTATGCTTATGATATCCCGGCAGAGTATGCGGATATCATTGATTCCTCAAAGGTAAATCTCAGTGATTTCGCCCTGTTTCTGTCCGTCATGAAACGCAAAGAGGCACATGAATGTGTACTGAGCATTATTTTAGGGGAACCTGATCTGAAACTGAATCAAGTGCATGTGGAGGAAGTCGTTCTTAATAAGAAAGGGGAACGCGGCATCCGTCTCGATGCATGGGCCGTCGCCGAGGATTCCAGACATTTTGCGACAGAAATGCAGAATGATTCGGACATTGATGATGTACGGAAACGGTCAAGATTTTATCAGGGGCTTTTGGACAGCCCGATTTTAAAGTCCGGTAAGAAGACAAAGTATCGTCATCTGCCTTCAACCGTCGTAACCTTTATTACTCAGAAAGATATTTTCGGGAAAGACCGCGCAATGTATACCTTTACAGAGCGGTGTCATGAGTTTCCAGAGATGGAACTGGAAGATGGAACTAAGAAAATCTTTTTAAATATGGACAGCAAGAACGGACGGGATGAGCTTGTAAGTTTTCTTCAGTATTGTAAGAATTCTACGCTTGATAATCCTGAGATTATTGTATTAGATGAACGGCTGCGAACACTCGACTCTATCGTATCAGAAGTCAAACAAACCGAAGAATGGGAGGTTGCACGTATGAGTATTTTATCTACGGGGATTGAAATTGGTGAGAAGAAGGGACTCGAAATCGGTGAAAAAAAAGGCATTGAAATCGGCGAAAAGAAGGGACTCGAAATTGGCAAAAAGAAAGGGCTCGAAATTGGAATTACCGGCCTGATCCGCATGGGCAAAGAACTCCATTTAAGTGAAGATGTCATTTTGGATCACATTTGTAAAGGTTTTGATCTGGATCCGGCAGCTGCAAGAGAATATCTTGATTCTTTTGAAAAATAATTATCTGCATTCATAAAAAGATCCGGGAAACCATCAATATATGGTGGAATCCCGGATTCTTTATTTTTCTTTATTTACGCCGCATGGAATCTCCCATCCCTTTTGCAGATATCCTCAAACTCCTTAAGCTTCTGCTTTGCCTCCGGACTTAAGTTATCGGGAACCTGGATCCTTACGACGGCGTACTGGTCGCCGTGGGTGGACGGGTCTTTTAAGGAGACGATACCTTTGCCACGGAGACGGATCTTTGTGCCGGAGTGGGTTCCGGCTTTGATCTTGCAGACAACATCACCGTAGAGGGTGTGGACCAGGGCCTCTCCGCCGAAGACAGCTGTGGTAAACGGAACTTCCACATCAGTGTAGACGTCCATTCCCTTTCGTGTCCATCCTGGTTTCTCGCCGACGGTGATCTTAAGAAGCAGGTCTCCTGCCGCACCTCCGCCGGTTCCCGGCATTCCTTTTCCGGCGAGACGGATGCTCTTTCCGGTCTCGATGCCTGCCGGAATTTTTACCTTCAGGGTCTGCGGGGCACTGCCAGGTCTGCTCTGATTCTGGATCGTGATGGTCTTTTCGCAGCCATGAACAGCTTCATCGAAAGTTACCTGGACCTCCGCGTTCAAATCGTTGCCGCGGTCGGAAAATCCACTTCCGCCGCCAAAGCCATGGAAGTCAGAACCGCCAAAGCCTGATGTTCCATGAAAGCCCGACGCACCGCCGAACCCAGACGCGCCATGGAACCCAGACGCACCGCCAAATCCAGCACTGCCGGAATACCCGGATGCGCCGCTCCTGCTGCCAGTTCTTCCTTTGCCTCCAAACATATTTCCAAACAAATCACCGAAGATATCGTCTCCGTCACCGCCCTCAAAATGGAACCCATGATACGTTCCATCCCCAGAACGGAATGATCCTGACCGGTATGTTCCGCCGGCACCGTTTCCGAAGCCTCCGAAACCGCCAAAGCCGCCAAAACCACCGGCACCTGCTCCGGCGCCCTGTCCGTAACCTGCCGTCTCATCAAAAGCCGCATGTCCGAACTGGTCGTAGAGTTTCTTCTTTTTCGGATCACTCAGGACAGCGTACGCCTCATTCACGTCCTTAAACATCTGCTCCGCCGTCTTGTCCCCCGGATTGGAGTCCGGATGATACTTCTTCGCTAATTTCCTATATGCACGTTTAATTGCCGCAGCGTCCGCGTCTCTCGCAACGCCCAGCACTTCATAATAATCTCTCTTTGTTGATGACATATTCACCACCTCGCTGTTCTATTTGTAATGTAACACATCAAATATTCAATGTCAAGGGAGGTATGTGAATTTTTTGTGATATCTAAAGTTCCCACCATCAGACTCTAACCGCACAGCACATGTGCGATTCAGAGTCTCCGGCGGGATCTTCATGTTCAATATTCGTAACGATTCAGTACCTTCATAGTTACGAGCAAAAATCCATTCCAAATCGGCTGCGCCGATGGGATTTTTGCCTTCTAGCCTATACTTTCTTACGGTCAGCGCAGCAAGTGCGCAGGCCTACTGAACAGTTATCAATATTCTTTATTGGCTTAATTATTTCTACTTTTCAAAAATCTGCCTAAATTTTTTCACCTGCGTCCGCCCGATCGGCAATGCCTCGGTGTCGTAGTACTTCATCTTCACGCAGTACCCGTTATTGTAGCTCACCTGCATCTCCTTCACATAGTCCAGGTTGATCAGGTAGCTCTTGTGGATCCGGAATAACCGGCTCTTTTTCAGGTGGGTCTCGTAGTTGTTCAGGGACTCATTCTGCAGGTAGAAAGACCCGTCCTTCATGTGGATCTTGCAGGAACGCTTCTCCGTCTCGATGAACACGATATCCGCCACATCGACCACCTGGAAGCTGGATCCTACGTTTACCATGATCTTTCCAATCTCGTATCCCGGCTCATCGTCCTTTTCCTTTAAGTGCTCGTGGACCCGCTCCATCGCCCGTTTGACCCGGTCATAGTCAAATGGCTTCAAGAGATAATCCACCGCCCCGATCTCAAAGGCCTTCACCGCATACTCCTGGAACGCGGTGGCAAAGATGATCAGCGTGTCAGGCTGCTTTCTCTTTATCATGGATGCCAGCGTGGTGCCGTTCATGCCGCCCAGGTTGATATCCACAAAACACACATCAAAGTTCTCATTTTCCAACATTGCAAGAAATTCTTCGCTTCCGTCCGCCTCCGCGATCTCCGCCTCCGGTTCACACTGTCCCACCAGATACTTGAGTTCGCTTCTTGCCGGGCGCTCATCATCAACTACTGCTATTCTCATACTTCCCGCCCTCCGTCTTGTCCGTCAAAACTCTGTCTGTATCGAAAGTCTGTCCTGAAATTTTAAAATCTATGACTCTACGTTTCCCGCACTGTTATCCGGGATATTCATCCGCACATCCGTCCCCTCTTCGCTTGTCACGATCTGAAGTCCGTAGGACTTGCCGTAAAGGGAGATCAGTCTCTGCTGCACATTCATCATGCCGATTCCCGTGTGCTCCACTTTTTCCCCGCCGTACAGACTCTGGACGATCCGGTAGTCCATTCCAGGTCCGTTGTCGATCACGTCGATCCTTGTGGATTTCTCCTCGCGCTTGACGTTCACGATGACCTTTCCGACTCCCTTCTCCCTCTTCATCGCCCCGTGATGGACCGCGTTCTCAACGATCGGCTGTAAGATCAGGTTCGGCACACAGCTCTGGAGCGCCTCCGGGTCCGCGTTGATCCCGATGGAGAGCCGCTTCTCAAACCGCGCCTCCTCAAGAATCGTGTAGGCCTTCACATGCTCAAGCTCCGTGTCCAGAGTCACCATATAATCGGTGTCCTCCAGCATGCTGCGGAAATAGGAACTCAGTGCCAGTAAGAGCTCCCTCGCCCTCTCCGGCTTTTCCCTGCAGAAATAGGAAATTGTATTTAAGGAGTTGAACAGGAAATGCGGATTGATCTGGGACTGCAGCGTCCGGAGTTCCGCTTTTCTGAGCTCTTCCTTCTGTTTCTCCATCTCGGAGATCTTAATCTGCATGGCGAAATGGTTTGCTAATCCTGTGACGAACTCGATGTCTGCGCGGTAGGAATAGGCGTTCTTTTTCACCAGCATCACAAGTGCCAGAACTTTTCCCTCGTCGAGGATGATCGGCGCGGAGATGATAACATTCTCCTGGTAGAGCGGATAGAATCCGTCCTCCGGGAGAGGAACACGGCTGATCCGCGTGGTCTTAAATGTCTTTGTCGCCGAGAGAAGTCTCGGATAATTGTCCTCCGTGAGAACGATACTGGAAAATGCCCCGCTTCTCGCCAGGAACTTCATATCGTCGATCAGGGCCGCTCCCTGGCAGTGGTACTCTTCCATAATAATATCGATGATCTTTCCCGCATTCTTTCTGTCGCTCTCCATCGCGCCAAGATACGGGGTACAGCGCTCTGCGATTCTCATGGAAAGGGAGACCTTGGAGGCAACCTTTAAGTCCTCCGTATTAAAAATAGACTTAAACACATTGAAAAAGATCACCATGCCGACGGAATTGATGATAACCATCGGAATGATCACGATCTTCACGATTTCCACCGCCCCGTGGAACGGCCGGGTGATCATTAAAATCAAAATAATGTGGATCATCTCGGAAATAAAGGTGATGATCAGGAGAAAGGCGTTGGAATACTCCTTATTTCCCTTTTTCTTCCATCCCACAAAAGATCCGATAAATCCATGAATAATGGCGGAGATCACACAGGCTGTCGTGGAGATCCTCTCCGGGAAGATCATATACCGGTGTGTGGCCGCGATCACGGTCGTGATAAATCCGGATACCGGTCCGCCTAAAAATCCCGCGGACAGGACTCCGATCACTCTGGCATTCGGCAGGGCGCCTGTCACCTGGATTCCGATATAGTCGGAGATGATGCAGAACACGCCGAAGATCAGGCCCAGCAGCACTTTTTCCCAGAGACGCTGGGAAAACTTTTCTCCCCGTCCGTCCTCTCCGCCACCCTCCTCATTTAAGAGCAGGCGCTGGACAAAATCCATCTTCGTCATCAAGAACGCAAGCACTACCAATAGGCAGATATTAAAACAGATACTGTAAATGACATCAAGCAGCATGTTCTTTCCTCCTGTTTCAGGCGATCCCCGTTTTTATATTTCTGACGCGGCACACTTCACCGGAACATCTCTTCGTGTCCCGGACGATACGCTTCTGCCATAAGGTCAGCTATATAAAAACAGGGACCGCCGCAGTATTTTTATCTGCAGCAGCCCCTGTGTAGGTTCTTGGTTCTTATGAAGGTCTGGCTTACGCTGCCGCCGGCGCGCTCTTCTTAGCAGCTGCTTTCTGGAATACGAATACAACTGCACAGATCACAATACCTGCGATATCTGTTACAAGACCGCTGTCGATTAAGAGGTAAGCGCCAACAAGGCTTAATACTCTTAATGCTACATTGACCTTTGTGAACAGGAAACCTTCGACTGCTGTACTGATTAAGAATACACCAACTGCAGCAGTTACTGCAACCTGAATCGCTTTTGCAAGCGGAGTATCAAGTAACAGAAGGTCTGTATTGTATACAAACATGTACGGAAGAATGAATCCTGCAAGCGCAAGCTTTACGGATGCCCATCCTGTCTTCATCGGGCTGCCGCCTGCGATACCTGCTGCTGCGAAGGCTGCAAGAGCAACCGGCGGTGTCAGGTTTGCGAACATTGCGAAGTAGAAGCAGAACATATGAGCAACCAGTGCCGGGATACCAAGCTGTACCAGAGCCGGTGCTGCGATCGTGGATGTAATGATGTAGGACGGGATACTCGGAAGACCCATACCTAAGATCATGCAGGTGATCATTGTGAATACAAGTGTGAACATTAAGTTCTTACCGCCGATGCTGATAATGGTGTTAGCCATGTTCAGCGCGAAGCCTGTGATGGAGCAGGAACCAACGATGATACCTACGCATGCACACGCGATCGCTACGGATACGGTAGATTTTGCACTTGCCTGCATTGCATCAAGGATATCCTTGAAGGACATTCTTGTGTTCTTCTTGCACTCTGCTACGATGATCGTGAATACGATGGTGTAGAATGCAGCCATGATAACGGTCTTACCGGAGAAGAACAGCATGTAAACGAGGAAGATGATCGGGAGTGCCAGATGGCCGTACTCCTTCATAACCTGGGACATCTTCGGAAGCTGATCCTTCGGTGTTCCCTGCATACCCATCTTCTCAGCCCTCATCTGGATCTGGAACAGGATGCCCATGTAGTAGATGACTGCCGGGATGATCGCGGATAAAAGAAGTTCATTGTACTTCATGCCAAGAGTATCTGCCATGATGAATGCGGCAGCACCCATAACCGGCGGCATTAACTGACCGCCGACAGAACCGGTAGCAACAACGGCACCTGCGAACTCGTCGTCATAGCCGGATTTTTTCATAAGCGGAATTGTGAAGGAACCAGTTGTAACAACTACGGCTACGGCTGCACCGTTGATCATACCGAGAAGACCGGATGCAACGACTGCTACCTTTGCCGGACCGCCCTTTGTGCCGCCTGCGATCGCGTTCGCGAAGTCGTTGAAGAACTGACCCATACCACACTTGTTCATAACTTCACCGAACGCGATGAAAAGGAAGATGTAGGTCGATGCGACGTTGACCGACGATCCGTAAATGCCCTCCGTATTCGAGAAGAAGTGGCTCATTAACTTCTGCCACGTGTATCCTCTGTGGAGGAAGATGCCCGGGATATCGATCGGGATCAGTCCCTGTTTCGTGCCCATTAAGCTGTAGACCATGAAGATAATGGAAATGATCGGAAGTGCCATACCGCAGACACGTCTGGTTGCTTCCAGAACGATCAGGGTAAGTACGGTACCGACTACAACATCCATCATGTTCGGTTTACCTGCACGGTTGATGATGTTTACATAATCCATGCACATGTAGATCGGAACTGCTGCGGATGCGGCGATCAACAGGTAATCATACCATGCGATAACTTTACGGCTTGCTTTTTTCGTAGCCGGATAGAGCATGAAGGCAAGAATTAAGATCATGCCGACATGGATGGAACGATGTTTTAATGTTTCCGGCATGTAAAGACCGGACGCGAAAATCAGATGATATAAGGTAACGATGATTGCGAATACCCGGTAAACTTTCTTTAATACCGGAGAACCGAACTTTCTCGTTTTGCTCTCTTTATCAAACTGCTCGAGGAGTTTCTGTTTTTCTTCCTCGGTCATCTCTGTTTCCGCTGCGTTGGGGACGATGTTTTTCTCTGTCTCGCTCATACTATTTTCCCTTTCCCTTTGTTGTCAGAGGTTTGCAGTTACATTTTTTATTACTTTTCGAAACCATTCCGGATCCTCAGCACCATTTTTACGTGATGCGGCATATCAGAACCCTGAATCAGGAGCTCGCCATTCACCTTGATATTCTTCAGGGCTGTCTGGGAATTGATCCAGTTGAACTGAGGAAAGACGCTCTCGATCTCGTCCATGTAGACGAGTCCGTCTTCGTAGCGGTATTTGCAGTCCATCTCCGCCGGAATTCCGGCACCGAAGCCTGCAACCGCGATGGTGTGGAGGATGAAGCTTCCGTCTTTCTGTATCTCGTAATACTCGTACCACGGAATATGCTCAAAGGAATGTTCCCACTGGAAGGAAAGCTCGTCACAGGCCTTTACCGGGATCTCCCGGTAGATTTTTCCAGTTTCAAGCTCTTCGATCACCAGAATTTTTTTCTGCTGCCGTATCAATACGGCAGCAGAAATTGCTGTGATTACCAGAAGAACCGGAATCAGAATTTTTAATTTAGTTCTGAGGAGTCTCATAACCATGATCCTGCCACCACTTAGCAGCACCGTCATGAAGCGGGATCTTGACATCGTCAACACCGAATGTTACGTCGATGTTCTTGTCTGCTGTGTTGTGGGACGCCTTGATGGTAGCGATTCCATCATCAGAGAAGATGCAGTCAAGCATGTCGTAAACCATGTCATCAGATACGTCTTTGTTTACAAGCATGATGTTGTAAACGAATACGCTCTCAACATCTTCTTCGTTGTTGTATGTACCAGCCGGAATTGTGCTTGCTGCGAAGAACGGGTACTTCTCAATAAGGTTGTCTCTGCCTTCGCCGTCGATCGGAACAATTACCATATCGTAGCTGAATGCAAGCTCGCTGACTGTTGCGTTCGGAAGACCGGATGTAACGAATGCTGCATCACACTGACCGTTCTTCATCTGGTCAATCGCTTCGCCGTAGGATAAGTAGTCAACGTCACTATCCTCGTATGTCATGCCGTATGCTTCGTAGATCATTCTTGCGTTTAATTCAACACCGGAGTTCGGAGCACCGATACCGACTCTCTTGCCCTTTAAGTCCTCAACGCTCTTGATGCCTGTGCTTGCTACAGTTACGAGCTGTACGTAGTTCGGCCAAAGTCTCATCATTGCTCTAAGATCCGGCTCTGCTGTCTCGAAAGCACCGAATCCTTCGTATGCCTGTACAACGGAGTCCTGCATTGCGATCGCAAGCTCAGCCTCGCCGTTTAAGATCAAGTTGATGTTCTCAACAGAAGCGCCTGTTGCCTGGGCGGATGTCTTGTATCCTGCGTTTCCTAATGCTGTTGCGAATGCGCCACCGATCGGGTAGTAGATACCACTCGTAGGACCGGTTGCGACGGTAACGAACTCGGAACCTCTGTCTATGCTTACGGAAGAGCTTCCTTCCTCTGTGCCGGATCCGTCTGCTGCTGTCGTGTCGGCTGCTGCCGCTGCTGTTGTAGCCGTGCTGACAGAACTGCTTCCGCATCCTGCAAGAGCTGCTGTCATTGTGAGTGCCATAGCTGCTGCTG
>CAVIYT010000197.1:0-30347 GCA_963646925.1 Paludibacteraceae bacterium | reverse complement strand
ACCGACGCCGGTCATGAATTAAAGACGCCTCTCGCCATCATCGACGCGGACGCGGACGTGCTCTCCATGGACGTTGGGGACAGCGAGTGGCTCACCGATATCAAAAAGCAGGTACGGCGCATGACCTCCCTCACAAACGACCTGATCTGCCTTGCCAGAATGGAGGAAGCTGAAAATACGGCGGAGATGATCGAATTCCCGCTCTCCGAGATCGTTGAGGAGACCGCCTCCTCTTTCCAGGCGCCTGCAAAGACCCAGAAGAAGGAATTTCTCCTGGAGATCCAGCCTGCGGTTTCCATGAACGGAAATGAGAAGATGATCCGGCAGCTGACCTCCATTCTCCTGGATAACGCGTTAAAATATTCCCCAGAGAACGGAACCATAAAAGTCAGCCTGAAAAAGCAGAGCCGCCAGATCAAGCTTTCCGTATTCAACACAGCCGCCGAGGTCGATTCCACGGAGCTCCCGCACCTCTTCGACCGCTTCTACCGCTCCGACCGTTCAAGAAATTCCGCCACCGGCGGCTACGGCATCGGGCTCGCCATCGCGAAAGCCATCGTGAATACTCATCGAGGCAGGATCCAGGCCGTTACGGCGGATGGAAGATCACTGACGATCGAGGCGAGCTTTCCCGGATAGATGTTTTCTCCGCATGTAAAACATGAATTCACATCCCAGGCATGTTAATGCTTTTTGTAATAAAGGATTTTTCGGTACTTCCTAACCATATGAAAAACCACCCTCTTGACGGGTGGTTTTTTCATGGAAATATCTTCTGTTTTCTTCATCAAATATTCTGTTCTGCCTTACATGCAGCTAATACGTCTTTCTCCGGCTGCGGCTTCGCATAATAATATCCCTGAATCATATCAACCTTCCATTCTGCCAGCAGTTCAGCCTCCTGTTCCGTTTCGGCTCCCTCAGAAACGATCTGGTAACCGATATCATGGAGCGTGTCTATCATACTGCGGTAAAATGCGGCATGATTTTCATTTTCACTGATTCCCTGTAAAAGAGAACGATCCATTTTGATGACCGAAAAGGGCAGACGGAGAATGCTGCTCAAATTCGCGTATCCGACTTCCCCGTATTTCTGGTACGTCACGGAATGATCGATATCGCCTGTTTTTTCAAGCTCCACTGCAAGGACAAGCCTGTCATCCGTTGTCTTTTCCTGTTCCGTTGGCATCTGTCCGCTGACCGTGGTGATGTTCAGGTCCCGATCGGACACTGTGAGGTTAAAGGTACCGGTATCATATTCATCCACGACATACTTGTTTTCCTTCGTAAAGAACGGCTGCACCACCCACAATTCACCTGCGGAAAAGCAGGTATTCTGGATGTCCCAGTAATTCTTTACGGTCGCCGGATCATAGTAGACGACCCGGCTGGCGTTCGTATTGGCATCCGCGTAAGGCAGCTGGCTTAAATCGATCGTATAGCCGCTGACTGTGACAGAAACCATGTTGCCAGACTGGGTTCCGGTCCAGATACCGCCATCCGCGCAGCTGGAATAGGGGTAGCCATCCAGCTTATTAAACGGCGCGCCGCCAGCTGCCAGTTTATACTTTCCAGTGATCTCACGTTCGTCATACTGGTGTTATGTGTGGTCGTTTTTATCGTTTCCTTCCAGACTCCAAACGAGTGGTGTATAGGTATCCGTAGTATCATGAACACGTCCATCATTTCCAAGATATGTATCAGAAAGTTCCAGCGTAAAGGTCAGATCATTTCCATCTGGGAACTCACAGCCGCGCAGTCCATGTTCCGCGTCCTTTCCCATCAGCTGAATCGTGATTCCAAGCACACTGATACGCCCATAGACATCTCCGGCATCCTGATTCATTGCATATACATTTCCTGTGGAAAAATCAAAACTACTGATGTAGGAGGCACGTGTATCGCCAACTTTTATCTGGATATTGTAGCGCGGGGCTGAAGTTACCGTGATCTCCGGCGGAGTAATGGTTTTGTATTCTTCTTCCCCGTGTTCCTCACAGATCTCTCCGCTTCCGGTAACGATACCGGAGTCTGAAACATCGTTGAACTCCAGCCAGTAGATAAAGAGCGGCTGTACGATCTGGCCGTTATGCATCGCCAGGACACGAACCGCAATGTTCAGTTCCTGGTAGCTCTCGCCGATGGCGGAGGGATTGTCTTCACTTGGCTCCCACAGGTAACTTCCACGTAAGACCTGAAAGCACTGTCCATCATTATCCTCTTCTTCTGTGATCGTGTGGACTGCTTCTTTTTTCGCGGTGAGCCATCCCATGGATCCCTCTTCAAACTGGATCTCGGAGGAACTGCCCGACAGTATAAACTCAAAGCAGAGTGTTCCTGTCTTATAGGCACTGTATGGGGCATCTGTCCGCACCTTGCTGTGGAACCATGTCGTGTAGTTTATGATGTCAAAGCTGCGGACGATATTGTCGTTTTCATTGACATCGTTGCCCGGGGTCGTACTGTCCTCATCCCACGGACTTGTCCCCGTGGAGATGGCATATCCGGACTCTGTGGACGCGTCCGCCACGAGTCCAACATCTGAAATATACGCATAATCTCCATCCAGCCTGCCGCCTATCGCAGCCTCATCCACAGGGGGGGGACCGCGTCTCTAACTATATTGTTAAAATAGACTGCGTCGGACGGAGTCGCCGGATCTTCCATACAGACCGCGTCGGACGAAGTCATTAAAAAAGAAATTTCCTGTATTGGATCGACAGGCGCCGCAAATACGGTCCGCACCATCAGGAAGCTTGCAAGACACAAGCAGATCACTTGTTTTAACCGTTTCATGGCTTTTCTCTCTTTCCGTAGTATCGTTTTCATATCTGAACGGAAAGGAAAATATCACGATCAAATCTCGGAATCAATAAAAAATTCGTATCTGGTATGTATGACTGCGTAACTGACATATGGGCGGAATTCTGCAAAATTTCGGTAGATCTACAAAAAAAGATCCATCAGGATACTGACACTTATCATCTTTCAGTATCTCAACGGATCTTTTTTCTTTATTTTTTACTTTTATTGCCGCTTATTGATTTATCTTTTTCTTCTTTTCATACTCCTTTAACGCCCGCAGCGCTTCACCCGACAGTGGGAACAGCACCAGCAGGTTGAACACGGTCATGAGACCGACTCCCACATCTCCGAGGTCCCACACAACCGTGTATGCCTGAAGTCCGCCGACGAACAGCATGATCAGGGCAAAGATCTTATAGATCGTCTGATAGCACCATCTGTTTCCAAAGAGGTACGCCACGTTGGATCTGGCGTAGAACAGGATTCCAAGGAACGTGGAGAAGCTGAACAGCGCCAGCGTCACCGCGATAAATACAACACCGAAGTCACCCATATAGTAGCTCATGACCTTCTGAAGAAGATCCATTCCCGCAAGTCCTGTGGTCAGCTCTTCCGGGACGAGCAGCATGATCATCGCCGTACAGCTGCAGATCACGATGGTATCGATAAACACGCCAAGTGCCTGCACGAGGCCGACCTTTACCGGGTCGCTCTCTTCCGCCGCCGCTGCCGCGCATGGAGCGGAACCGGAACCTGCCTCGTTGGAGAACAGTCCGCGCTTCACGCCGTTCATGAGCACAGCGCCGAAGCCGCCCGCCGCGATCTGGCGGAGTCCGAACGCTTCCGCAAAAATCCTAGCGAACACACCAGGAACACTGTTCAAATGAGTCGCGATAATAAACAGGGTGATCACAAAATAGCAGCCCGCCATGATCGGAACGATCACATCCAGGGCACGGACCGTAGCGTTCTTTCTCAGAACGATCACCGCGGAGATCACGACGAGGATCACCGTTGTCACGAGCGGGGAAATTCCAAAGGCGTTCTCAAACGCGGACGCCACCGAGTTGCTGATGACCTGGCTGATGCCGCCCCAGCAGATCAGGCCGGACAACGCGAACAGAACCGCAACAACGGACCGTTTTAATTTTTTCTTTCTCACCCGCTCCGCGTAGCTGTGGATATAGTAGGCAGGACCGCCGTGATAACCGCCGTAGAGCGGATCCTTTTCTTTATAAAGCTGGGCCAAGGCCGCCTCCACGAACGCCGTGGATGCCCCAAACGCGGCAGACAGCCACATCCAGAACACCGCACCGGCACCGCCCGCCGAGATTGCCGCAACGACACCCACAAGGTTTCCCATTCCCACGCGGGTCGCCGTGGATACAAATAGTGTCTGAACCGGCGACAGGCCGCCTTCTTTCTGTTTCTTTCCATTTAACGCCCGGATCATATCCGGAAACAGGCGGATCGGAAGAAATCTTGTCCGTATCGTAAAATAGATTCCTGTTGGGATCAGAAGCAAAACGAGAAGCGGAATTCCAAGTCCGTTCCCATTCCCCAGCGGAATCGTGAACAGATCGCCCCATAGGAAGCGGTAGACCGCTTCGATGACTGCTACTAACATAAGTGACATTTCTCCTTTTTCGATATAACCTGACAGACGGGTACGCTCTCCCCCACAACATACATTTCAAGTCTTCAATACTAAAACGCGCCAGCCTGTTAAATCGACATGTGCAGACTTTTATTATACATGCTCATCATGATATCTGTCAAATATTCCTTATGAATAGCTCACGCATGAGAATGAATCCAGGGTTATAGGGAATACCTCCCAGCACTGGACTCCAGCTATTTTTCAACCGGCGCACCTGCAAGCGCTCTATTCTGTTTCCGTCACTTTCAGACTTACGATATTAATTCTCAATCACCTAAAGTCCTCGTAATGCCACGGAACCGGTACTCTGGATAGTGCCATAAGAGGTCTTTTCCTATGAATCAAAAAAGGACACCTGTTCAGGCATCCTTTTTTGTCTATATGCAGTTTAAAACAATTCCTGCTTTCAAATTTTACGCGTTCTCCTGCTGCTCCGCTTTCTTCGGCGGCATCACGGTGAGATCCTTCACGATCTCTCCCGCCAGCATCAGTCCCGCAACGGACGGAACGAACGCGATGCTTCCCGGGATCGCGCGGCGCTCGGTACATTTATGCTTCGCGCCAGGCGGGCAGATGCAGTTTTTCCGGCAGCTGATGCTCATGTCCTCCTGCTGCTCTACCGGCGGCTCTGTGGAGTAAACGACCTTTAATTTTTTCACTCCGCGTTTCTTTAATTCCCGGCGCATGACCTTCGCAAGCGGGCACATGCTTGTCTTATAAATATCCGCCACATGGAACTGGGTCGGATCCAGTTTGTTTCCAGCACCCATGCTGCTGATGACCGGGACATTACAGGAGATCGCTCTCATGATGATCTCGATTTTTGCCGTCACGGTATCCACGGCATCCACCACATAGGAATACTCCGTGAAATCAAACTCATCGGCATTTTCCGGGAGGTAAAAGCACTTTCTCACCTCAACCTGGGCGTCCGGATTGATGTCCAGGATCCGGTCACGCATGACCTCAGCCTTGTACTGTCCGACGGTCTTTCTCGTCGCGATGATCTGGCGGTTAATATTCGTGAGGCAGACCTTATCGTCATCCACCAGCACAAAAGAGCCGACTCCGCTTCTCGCAAGAGCCTCAGCCACATATCCGCCGACTCCGCCGATTCCAAAGATCGCCACCTTCGCCTTCGCAAGGCGGTCCATATTTTCTGCTCCCAAAAGGAGCTGTGTTCTCGAGAACTGATTTAACATATCTATCTCCAATCCTGTCTGTACTGCAAATATCTTTTAAATCGTTAAACAGTCATTCCAAATCATCTTCATCACTGGAATTTCTACTCACTGCACAATATTTCTTCATGTTCGACACTAAAGAAATTTGTCTTCCGCCGAACTTTTACTATTATACCTACTAATTTAGTATGTGTAAAGAGGAAGATTCCAACATTCACCCACTTAAATCAGTAATATCTGCAGTCTACGGCAGCGGATATGCCCCACGCTCTACAATATTCCGATAGGACACCGGATCCGTATCGCCTTCCGTGTTGATTAGCAGGATCACAGAATCTGCTCCCAGCCCAAGCGCCTCTCTCGCCGCCTCAAGTTCCGGGCGTTCCAATAACATCAGTACCGCACCCATAGTCGACGCGCCGGACTCACCGGATACGATCACAGGGGCTTCGCCCACCGAGCGAAGTTCCCCGTCCTCCCCGGACTTAAAAATGCAGTCCGCCACGTCCGGCTCCACGATCATGATCTTCGTTGCTTTTTCCCCGTAATGGTTCACGAGATACCCCGCGACAGCACCAGCCATGGAGCCGACGCCTGCCTGTAAAAATACATGGGTCGGGATCTCTCCCGCTGCCCCGATCTGCTCCGCTGCCTCCGACACCATCGTGAGATATCCGTCCATGATCCAGCCCGGAATCTCTTCATATCCGTCCCAGGAGGTATCCTGGATCAGGAACCATCCGTGCTCCTCACTCATCTTCTTCGCATATTTTACCGTATCATCGTAATTCCAGTCCGTGACCGTCACCTCCGCCGGATCAGCCTGCCGTACAGCGTCCTCGCGGGCCTTCACGGTGCCTTTCGGCATATAGACGTAAGCACGCCCCAAAGAGCCCGGAAGCCCAGGAAACACCTTTTCCGTGGTTTCCGTCTGTCGCTGTAACAAACGTATACTTTGCCGTCTTTTCCCGGACTTCCGCCTTCTGGAACTCCGAAAAGTCCACCTTCCCCGGATCAAGCCCTAACTCACGGCACAGGATACGGAACATCGCGTACGTTCCGCCCAGTCCCTTAAACGCCTTCATCCCAAAGCGCTCCGCCTCGTTCTTCACATAGATCCCCTTTACACCAAGCTTTTCGCTAAGCCCCCGTAAATGCACCAGCGGCGTCCGGTTATACACCGGAATACTCTCATGAAACCGCCTTGTCTCCTTCGCCTTCTCTTCAGGAAACGCCGAAAAGTCCACATGCTCCGCTTCCGGTACATTCATCAACACTTTTATTCCGTATCCCTCTTCCATTTTCTTTGCCATAAGAATCCCCTTTCAGTATCAACTTTTTTATAAGCATTAAGATTGTTAAGAAAATTAAATATTAATTATTTACTGCTAAATTCAATCTATATGTATTATTTACTTACTAACATTAACAAATCTTCAACCTTGTCCAAAAGATTTCTTTTGATAGGATTTCCACAGTATATGTAACTGCTTATCATCACTGATAGCAGCCATAATCTTTGATGCATTTTCTTTCAGATGCTCAGTATTTCTCTTTTTGCAGGTTGCTTCAAATGCCCTTTTCAGGATATCAGTATCAATATTCTGCTCGTAAATAAATAGCAGTGTTCTAATATCGTAGAAATCTCTCATTCTAGTATTCAAAATCCCTCTTGCCAATACTGTCTGAAACTTTTCTGCCAAGATTGTCTCCAAGTTATACGCCCATAGGCTGATCGAACGGTTATCCAGCAATAGCTTATACTGATATTCAACTGCTGTTGGTGTGATAACATCACCTGTGGAAATGTCAATTTTCATCGGGGTCACAAGTTTTCCCATCATAGCATTCATAGTAAAGCGAATGCCTGGATATTCCATCTCATCCATGATATTGGAAACTTCTTTGATTTCAAAAATTACACTGTCACAAGATCTATATCTTTAATTTCATCCACAATCCGTCTTGCATCCTTTGCTGATAGTTTCTGGTTTTTGATACAGGTATCAATATCCATTGTTGATCTGAGTGCCACTCCTACCATTACGGTCACTAGCATTCCACCCTTAATGATGAAATTTTCTTTGAATCTCGAACTGGCAACTCTCTCAAGGAAACGCTCCATCATATAAATTCGCATAAGCGTTCTGGCATCTGCCTTATTTTCCTTTGCCACATTTTTAATTCTTCCCTTAACCTGCTCTGGTGTCAGCTGCATTTACAATAATACCTCCATGTATCTCTGTACCTTTAAAAGGGGCTCTTTATTTCCGCTATGGCGATCACAAAGCGTTCTGAAAACGGCGATGTGAAGTTTGAAAAGGATTAGGCGATAAAGCAGCTCATGATCTTCAAGCGATCATTTTGGGGCCCAAAAAACAGAGACAGGGACATCAGATTTTTGAATCTAATGTCCCTGTCTCTTATGTTATATAAAGACCGACTTACGCCTCTTCGATCGCCTTACCAATATCATGTCTCATATACTTATTCTCAAATGAAATCCACTCCGTAGCCTCATAAGCTTTCTTTCTGGCTTCCTTCAAATCTTTCCCCGTTGCGGTCACGCCGAGGACACGGCCGCCGTTGGTAACGATCTGGCCTTTGTCGTTGAACTTTGTGCCGGAATGGAAGACATAGTAGTCGTCTTTTCCCTTGAACTTCTCAAGTCCCTCGATCGGGAATCCTTTTTTGTACTCTACCGGGTAGCCGTCGGACGCTAAGATGACGCATACGGTCGCACGGTCGTTGTCAAACTTTAAGTCTACCTGGTCAAGCTTTCCGTCGATGCATGCCTCGAAGACATCAACGATATCGTTTTCCAGTCTCGGAAGAACGACCTGGGCCTCCGGGTCACCAAATCTCGCGTTGTACTCCAGGACCTTCGGTCCGTCCGGGGTCAGCATGAGACCGAAGAAGATAACGCCCTTAAACGGTCTTCCCTCTGCCTTCATGGCGTCAACAGTCGCCTGGTAAATATATTTCTTGCAGAACTCGTCGACTTCCTTTGTATAGAACGGGCTCGGGGAGAAGTTTCCCATACCGCCAGTGTTTAATCCCTGATCGCCGTCCTTCGCGCGCTTGTGGTCCTGGGCGGAACTCATGATCTTCACGATATTTCCGTCCACGAAGGACAGTACGGAAACCTCGCGTCCTGTCATGAATTCCTCGATGACGATCTCATCGCCCGCGGAGCCGAATTTCTTATCCATCATAAGGGTCTTCACGCCCTCTTTTGCCTCCTCTAATGTCTGGCAGATCAGAACGCCTTTTCCAAGCGCAAGACCGTCCGCCTTCAGCACGATCGGCATCTTTGCGGTCTCGAGATATTCCAGAGCTTTCTCCGGGTCTGTAAATGTCTCGTAAGCCGCTGTCGGGATGTTGTACTTTTTCATGAGGTCCTTGGAGAATGCCTTGGATCCCTCGAGGATCGCCGCGTTCTTTCTCGGTCCGAATACGCGGAGTCCCTCTTTCTCGAAGACATCAACGATTCCGCCTACAAGCGGATCATCCATTCCGATCACGGTGAGATCAATCTCTTTCTCTTTCGCGAAAGCAATTAATTTATCAAATTCCATGGCTCCGATCGGCACGCACTCTGCCACCTCGGAAATTCCGGCGTTGCCCGGCGCGCAGTAAATCTTATCTACCTTTTTGCTCTGGGCTACCTTCCATGCGATTGCATGCTCTCTTCCGCCGCTGCCAACGATTAAAACCTTCATCTGTTTTTCCTCCTGCTTATCAGTGAAGCCGTTCCTGTTTACGCCCCGCGCAACCAGGAACGGCTGTCTTCTGTACTCTATCAGATCTCTCCGTTTGCGATCATGTCGATGGCCTTCGGCAGGATCTTCCACT
The DNA here is from genome assembly GCA_963646925.1 of Paludibacteraceae bacterium. GTDB lineage: Bacteria > Bacillota > Clostridia > Lachnospirales > Lachnospiraceae > Pilosibacter. The sequence goes on along the minus strand of CAVIYT010000197.1, from coordinate 20,843 downwards.
CTGCCTGTTCCATGACGCGGCGCTGAAGAACTTCCGGCGTGTCGCCTTTTTCCACTTCCACCGCTTTCTGTAAAATGATCGGACCGGAATCCATTCCCTCATCCACAAAATGCACCGTTGCACCGGTGATCTTTACACCTCTCTGAAGTGCAGCCTCATGAACCTTCAGTCCGTAGAAACCGACACCGCAGAAGGACGGAATCAAGGACGGATGGATATTGATGATCTTATTTCTGTATTTTTCGATCATAGCCGCCGGGATCTTCACAAGATAGCCAGCCAGCACGATGAGATCCAGGTTATAGGAATCGATCTTCGCAACCAGCGCCTCATTAAACTCATCCCTGGACGCAAAGTCCTTCGGGGACAGGCACTCCGCCGGGATCCCGTGTTTTTTTGCCCGCTCTAAGGCATACGCGCCGGCATTGTTGCTGATGACAACTTCCACCTTCGCATTGCGGATCGTTCCCGCATCGATAGCGTCTAAGATTGCCTGAAGATTTGTTCCGCCGCCGGAAACAAGAACGCCGACTCTTAACATAAGGTCACTCCCTTTTCTCCTGCCTCGATGGATCCGATGATGTACGGGATATCTCCTGCTGCCTTCATGGCTGCCATCGTTGTGCGGACGTCTTCCTCAGCGACTGCAACGACCATACCGATTCCCATGTTGAAGGTGTTGTACATGATCTTCTCATCGATGTCGCCCTTCTTCTGCATCATCGGGAAGATCGGCGGGATCTGGTAGTTGTCTTTGTGGATCACAGCGCGGACGCCGTCCTTTAACATACGCGGAACATTCTCATAGAAGCCGCCGCCTGTGATATGGCTGCATGCCTTTACGGTAACGCCTGCTTTTTTCACGTTCTTTAAAGCCTTTACATAGATTCTTGTCGGTGCGAGAAGTGTCTCGCCGAGAGTCTTTCCGAGCTCATCATAGTATGTGTTTAAGCCCTCTTTTGTCATCTCTTTCTCAAATACCTTGCGGACAAGGGAGAAACCGTTGGAGTGAACGCCTGTGGAAGCCATTCCGATGAGGACATCGCCCGGCTGAAGGTTTTCGCCTGTGATCATCTCTTTCTTATCGCAGACACCAACAGCGAAACCAGCAAGGTCATACTCATCCTCAGCCATAAGACCCGGATGCTCCGCAGTCTCACCGCCGATTAATGCAGCCTCAGACTGGAGACAGCCGTCAGCAACACCTTTTACGATATCCGCGATCTTCTCCGGATAGTTCTTTCCACATGCGATATAGTCTAAGAAGAATAACGGCTCGCCGCCTGCGCATGCGATATCGTTGACGCACATAGCGACAGCGTCGATACCGATGGTGTCATGCTTGTCCATGATCATTGCGAGTTTTACCTTTGTTCCGCATCCGTCGGTACCAGAAAGAAGGACCGGCTCCTCCATATCTTTGATCTTCGCGAGGGAGAACGCGCCGGAAAATCCGCCAAGACCTCCTAAAACTTCCTCACGCATCGTTTTCTTTACGTGCTCTTTCATCAGTTCTACAGACTTGTAACCAGCCTCGATATCAACTCCGGCTTTCTTGTAATCCATATGTATTTCCTCCTGGAGAATCTTATGTTCGCGGACATTTTCTGCGCGTTCTGCGTCTTATGCCCTGGTTTCAATTTTCTTTATCTTATCACTTTTTCATGGAAGCAAGGTACTCTTTGTATCCGATCTTGTCGAGCTTTTCAGCCTTGCTCTCAACTTCCGTCTTCATCTTCTCGGAATAAGCTTTTAATTTTTCGAGGAGTTCCGGATCCGATGCAGCAAGGATCTTTGCGGCAAGGATACCGGCATTCTTTCCGCCGTTGATCGCTACGGTAGCTACCGGGATTCCGGACGGCATCTGTACGATAGAGTAGAGGGAATCTACACCGCCTAAGTCAGAAGTCTTCATCGGGATTCCGATGACCGGAAGCGGGAAGATTGCTGCGCACATGCCCGGAAGATGAGCTGCCTTGCCGGCGCCGGCGATGATGACTTTCATGCCTTTGCTCTCGGCGCTCTTCGCGTACTCGAAAAATGTATCCGGCTCTCTGTGAGCGGAAATGATCGTCATTTCAAAATCAATACCAAACTGTTCCAGTACCTCGGCAGCCTGTGCCATGATCGGCATATCAGAGTCACTGCCCATTACAATTCCAACTTTTGCCATTGTTTTTTCTCCTTATGAGTGTAACGATTATTGATAAGTAATTCTAATAAATAACTTTTTAGTAACAATGTTTCCTTATCAATCATAATACAAGGTTTTTTTATGCGCGTCAAGTAGGAATCCATAGATTCTGCCAACTTCACGCAGTGATGTGGTATCACAACGCAAAAAAGCACCCAGGAACATATAACTCCATCACATGTTCCAGGGCGCCCTGCATTTTCTATTTACTTTTCATCCAACGGCTTATTCAACTCATCCAGCCCCGCAAGAACAAATCTTCCGTCCAGAATAATATCCGTCTTCGTTCCGTCCGCATGGACCGCGGAGATCCGCTCCAGCTCCTTATATGGAATCGTGATATCCGTGTGGACACCAAAGTACGCCTTTGAGACATCTTCCTTCCTTAATATAGAAACTTCGTTGTCTCTCGCGATCATCTCCTTACCGTCCGGGTTGTACATCGGACTGTCCTCGGACCAGCTGTAGCAGGTGTCGCCCACCGCGAAATGCGGTCCCATCTTCTCGACGATGAGGATCGGCAAACGATCCAGAATTCCAAACTTCTCCGCCATCGCGTAGGCTGTCGTGTTCGTTCCGATGGCGAACTCACCAAGCGGCAGAGTCTCATGGCCGTTCATGATTCCCTGCACGATGAGACGGTGTCCCGCCTCTTTGTCGATCACGCCGTTCTCCGCAAAGTTGTCGCAGACCGCGGAAACCACGCGTCCGTCCTTAAACTCCATGAGAAGGTTCCGGTACTGGATATCCCCGATATAGACGGTTCCTACATTCAAGATTCCGTTCGTTCCCGCAAGCTTCGGGGACGTAAACACCTCGCCAAGCGGAATATTCACATCCGCCACGCAGTTCTCAAACTTCGTCTGCTTTTCCGGATTGGAAAGGGCCGCCAGCTGAACCTGCATGTTCGTCTTGTTTTCGCCTTTTCCGAAGACTTCCACGTACTCCACCGTATCGAGAACATCGATGATCTTCTGCTGCATGTCACGGTACAGTTCGTAATCCAGGGTGTTGATCCGGATCGTCTCCTTAAAGATCTCCGGGAACTCATCCCCGATCGCCGGAACCGGGAATGCTATGATCGTAAAGCTCGTCTCATCCCCCGGGATATATTCGTTCACCACCGGCATGGAAAGATTCCGGTACTCCAGGTAGAGGTTCTGCTGTTTCTCCGTAAACGCCCATGCCTCCGGCTTATTCACCGGCTCAAAGCCCGGCTCGCCGAAGGTCTCGATAACGGCCGGTCCCGCATAAGCCGCCGCGTCCTCTTTATACTGCTCATAGGCTGTCTTTAAGACACCGATCTTCCGGTCGCGGAACGCCTTGTCCATGTAGACCGCGCTGTCATAGCGGTGGTCGTAGTCGTACTGTCTGTTCAGGGAAGAGGAAGTGTATCCACCCCGTCCCGCCGGATTCCGGTTGATGCTGCCGACAGCGCCTCTCGGGAAGATCACGGAAAGTCCCGCTGCCTCAAAATTCTTCACAGCCTGGCGCACCATGCGCTCTAAACCTACCGGGTAGCGCACTGCCACAGTCTTCTTTTTCGAAAGATCACGGCCCATGACCTCAAATCCGCGGATATATCCGTCGGTGTAGGTGTCCGCCATCTTTTTGATCTCTTCCTCCGGCAGGCTGTTTAAGAATGATGCCATCTTCTCCTCTTCCGGGGAGATATACTCGCCGAAGCGGTACAGATAAGAGAGATCCGAAAGATCACTCTCCATGATGATCTTCTTCGCAAAATCCAGGGTCGGATCCACACCTTCCCGCACGCGGTAGGTCAGGGTCACGTCACAGTAATCGCTGGCACTCCAGTAGAGAACATCCTTGATCTCCTTCGCCGCCGGGAGTGTCTCGCCCTCAAAGAGGTTGTAGATCTCGATCAGCGCCTCGTTTCCGATCACAAGATCGAGAACACGTCCCTCGAACGCGTAAACGATATCTCCGCGGATCTCCGCATAGAGATAGGAAAGAAGCTTTCCGTACTCTTCGCCAAACATCTTTACCGCGTAGGCCGGATTCGCGTAGCTTGTCTCATAGTTTTCCGGGAGAACATCCGAATAAAGCTTATGGTTTAACGCTCTTCCCACTTCCAGTGTCATCTGATCCAGACTTCCGTCCTCTTTCGCCTTTAAAACTGCGCCGCTCTGGATGATCAGCTCTGTCACTTTTCTAAAATAATCCCGGTAAATCTCCGGTACCGTCTCCTCCGTCAAAAACTCCTGGATCCGCGCCATGGAAAGGTCATAGCGCTCTCTGATCAGATCTTGTTCCATGTGTCTGCCTCCATTTCACCATTCATTTTCCGCATCCGCAAAAAGATGCGCTCCGGGTGCACTCCCGTTCTTCCGCTGCCAAATCTCGTTTTACAGCGCAAACACGATCATCAGCGCCCACACAAGCAGCAGGATCCCCGCCGCCGCCAGGCTGATCTTCGCCAACAGATAATTTTTCTCTTTCTCCATCATCGCGAAAACACCGTAGACCACCGATGATACCGCAGTGATAATACTGCAAAAACCCAGAGCCGCTGCCGCAAGCGGCGCATTCCCCTGGGTATGGTAAGAAAAACCGATGGCGGCGGCATAAAAAAGAAGTGCCGCTGCCACGAGCCCCGCCGCCACAAAACTGTTCTTTGCAAACGGCTTTTTAATATACGATACTTTATTTCCGATTCGTTCCACTGTATCTCTCCCAAACGCCTCTCGCAAGGGCGAAAATGATATACCCGACAAAACCGCCGATGGTATTTAAGAGCAGGTCATCCACGTCGAAACTTCCGACTTTGCCCGCAAGCTGCATCGTCTCCACAAGAAGACTCATTGCAAAACTTAAGATCACGGTCACATACCAGTGCCTCGTCCGCTCCCAGATGACCGGCAAAAAAAAGCCAAACGGCATAAACGCCAGCACGTTGCCGAAAATATTTAAGAACACCGCGCGCCAGCCAAGAATATCCCTGTATAAAAGAAAACGCCGAATCTCTTTAAAAAGGGTCAGGTTGTAGGAATATTCGGCCCTTGCGTCGGGGCTGCGCCCCATCTCTTCGGCGAAAAACAGGAAATATGTCAGCAGAACCAGATACAGGACGAAAAGAACCGCCCCTAGAATCCGATGTCTGTGTTTTTTCATTTTTAATGTCTCCATATAAGATAAAATCTTCTGCCGATTTCATCTTTTTCCAGGCATATACCATGCAAAAACTAATGCTTCTGCACTTTATGCCTTTATCATTCACCTTTTATTCTCTCTCCATTTATTTATAAAAATAATGGTTTGAGAGAAAAGCAGGAAAGGAGATGCCGCCTGTCATAGCCGCATCTCCCGCTACATCATCTTTTATGAAATCATTTTATAACTGTTCGTTTCTTTCCCAGTGCGACTATTCAGTACCTTCATAGTTACGAGCAAAAATCCATTCCAAATCGGCTGCGCCGATGGGATTTTTGCCTTCCAGCCTATACTTTCTTACGGTCAGCGCAGCAAGTGCGCAGACCTACTGAACAGTTACTCCCAGTTACTTATTTTCATTAAAATGTAATCTCAGATTTTCTCTTAAGAAGCAGTGCCCCGTTCACGATCGCGATGATTCCGGCAGCAAGTCCGACAGAGGCAACGATGATTCCAACCGCGATGCTCGCTGCGCCTGTGTTTCTCATGGTCTTATAAATCTTTTCCATAAAACCGCTCCTTTTTATTTTACGCCATACTGCTCATAGTATGCGTCGATCGCTGCTTTTAATGTATCGTCGATGATAACTTTTCCCTTGTACTCCTTGTTGTAAAGGTGCTCAACAACTTCCTTCATAGTTACGATTGCTGTTGTGCGGAATCCGTATTTCTCCTGGATCTCGGTAAGAGCGGACTTCTCGCCTTTACCTCTCTCGCAACGGTCAACAGATACAACAAGACCGAGAACATCAACATCGCCCTGTGCCTTGATGATCGGAAGTGTCTCCTCGATGGAAGTACCAGCTGTTGTTACGTCCTCGATGATAACGACCTTATCGCCGTCAGCGATCGGGCTGCCGAGAAGGATTCCCTTGTCGCCGTGGTCCTTTACTTCTTTTCTGTTGGAGCAGTACTTGATGTCTGCGCCGAAGTGCTCGCTGATCGCCATGCTTGTTGCTACTGTCAGCGGGATTCCCTTGTAAGCCGGTCCAAAGAGAACATCGAAGTTTGTTCCGAATGTATCATTGATAGCCTTTGCATAGTACTCACCGAGCTTTCTCAGCTGTGCGCCTGTGCGGTAGAATCCTGTGTTTACGAAAAACGGAGTCTTTCTTCCACTCTTTGTTACGAAATCTCCAAATTTTAATACGCCGCAATCAACCATGAATTCAATAAATTCCTGCTTGTACTTTTCCATGACCTAAAAACTTCCTTTCATAAATATATGCCAATTTATATCTGATCCAGCAACAGCTTTTTACGCCGTCCAAAACGCCTGATGCCCGGCAGCTTACCAGCTGTCCCTGTTTTTGTACCGATCATGTAACGATTCAGTGCCTTCCAGCCTATATTTTTATAGTCAGCACTGCAAGTGCGCAGACCTGCTGAACAGTTACATTTTCAGAACCATGTGCAAATAACTCACTCTTAGCGCACAGCACCAATGAGTTCATGAATATCTTCCACACCGTACTTCTTCATGTACGCCTCGATTCCCTCGATCACCTGAATCGTTGTATCCGGGTTGATGAAGTTTGCGGTTCCGATGGATACCGCTGTGGCGCCTGCGAGGATGAACTCCAGCGCGTCCTCAGCTGTCATAATTCCGCCCATTCCGATTACCGGGATCTTTACCGCATTGGCAACCTGATATACCATGCGGACAGCCACCGGTTTGATCGCCGGGCCGGACATGCCGCCGGTCTTGTTTGCAAGGGCGAATGTGCGCTTGTTGATATCGATCTTCATGCCTGTGATGGTGTTGATCAGGGAGACCACGTCAGCTCCGCCTGCCTCGACGGCGCTTGCCATCTCAGCGATATCCGTAACGTTCGGGGAGAGTTTCATGATCACCGGCTGTTTCGCGACTTTCTTTACAGCCTTTGTGATCTGTTCCGCGCATTTCGGGTTCTGACCGAAGGCGATTCCGCCCTCTTTTACGTTCGGGCAGGAGATATTGATCTCAAGCATGTCCACGTCAGCGTCAGCAAGGCGCTCCACAACGTCAACATAGTCGCTTTCGGATTTTCCGCAGACATTGACGATGATTTTTGTGTCATGCTGTCTTAAGAACGGAACGTCGCGCTTCATAAATACGTCAACGCCCGGGCCCTGAAGACCGATCGCGTTTAACATTCCGCCGTAAACTTCTGTCACACGCGGGGTCGGATTTCCCGGCCACGGCACGTTTGCGATTCCCTTTGTCACAACAGCTCCGAGACGGTTAAGATCGATCATCTCACCGTATTCCATACCGGAACCAAAGGTACCGGAACAGGTCATAACCGGGTTCTTTAACTCTACACCGGCAAGTGTTACTTTTGTATTCATGCCTGTTCCTCCTTTTTGATCATGATTCCGGAAGCGATGCGCTCGCGCTGCTCATCCGGAGTAAGAAGCTCTACTTCCTCGGCACGGAATACCGGACCGTCTTTGCAGATTCTCTTGTTTCTCACGTTGCTGTGCTCATCGATGTCTTTGCTGTGGCATACGCAGCCAAGACAGGCACCGATTCCGCACGCCATCTTCTCCTCTAAGGAGATATAGCACTCGATCCCGTTCTCCATCGCGTAGGCTTTTAATGCCTTCAACATCGGAGTCGGTCCGCATGCGTAGATGATATCCGCGGTAAGTTTCTCTGTGCGGATCGCGTCGATGACATTTCCCTTTGTTCCAACACTTCCGTCCTCTGTCGCGATCACGACATCGGCGTACTTGCGAAGCTCGTCCGCGAGGAATGTCTCTTTATCTCTGTAACCGATGACTGCGGTCTTCTCGCAGTCTAAGTTTTTCGCAAGCTCTAACATTGGCGGAATTCCGATGCCGCCGCCGATCAGGAATGCTTTTTTCTTCTTTAAGGGGAATCCATTTCCCAGCGGTCCCATAATATCAAGGGTATCTCCAGCCTTGTATGCGGAAAATTCCTTTGTTCCGGCTCCCGCGATGCGGTAAACGATCCGCAGTCTTCCGTTCTCCTTGTCCGCCTCACAGATACTGATCGGGCGCGGCAGAAGTTTTGACTGGTCATTGGTGTAAACAGCGATAAACTGTCCCGGAACGGCAGCTGCTGCCATCTCCGGCGCGTCAAGCCACATGCTGTAGATTCCCTCCGCCAGCTTTTCCTGGCTGTGGATCACAGCGTTTACTTTTTTCTGTGCCATGGTTTCCTCCTGGTATTTTGTTTTTCAGCGTTCCGGTGCCATGAAAGCCGTCCGGAACACTGTTTTATATGGTTACAACACATCAGCCACGGACATACGCCATGGCTGATAAATTTTCAATGTACGCAGCTGTTTCGTACAGACCTGCTAAACAGTTACCAATATTATCTAAAATCATAATACAGAGTTAATATCCGCGATCATGTCGATGACAGCCTGTCTGGATGCCTCTGCGAAATGTTCCGCACCAAACTTCGCATATTTCTCCTGCTTATATGCGGCGATGATTCCTCTGGAGGAATTTACGACAGCTCCGAGACCATCCTCATTGAAGCAGTGCATTAAGTCTTTTGCAGTACCTCCCTGTGCGCCGTAGCCCGGTACAAGGAAGTATGTCTTCGGCATGAGCTTTCTTAAGATCTTGCTCATCTCCGGATATGTAGCACCAACAACAGCACCTACGTTGCTGTAATCGCCGTCCATGCTTGCTTCGCCCCACTCAACGACCTTCTCTGCGACTAACTCGTAGAGCGGTCTTCCGTCTACAAGGCGGTCCTGGAACTCGCCGCTGGACGGGTTGGATGTCTTAACAAGAACGAAAAGTCCTCTGTCCTCATCGTTGCAGACATTGACAAACGGTTTGATTCCGTCTGTTCCAAGATACGGGTTTACTGTGATAAAATCAGTATTGAAGCCGCGGCATACGTTGCTTCCGACTTTTACGCTTCCGATATGTCCAACTGCATATGCGGAGGAAGTAGATCCGATATCGCCTCTCTTTACGTCGCCGATCACAAGGAGTCCCTTGTTCTGGCAGTACTCGATGGTGCGGGCATATATTTTAAGACCCTCAATGCCAAACTGCTCATACATTGCAATCTGCGGTTTCACTGAGGGAATCAAATCATAAGTGTTATCAATAATTTCTTTGTTGAACTGCCATACAGCCTCGGCAGCTCCTTCCATCGTCTCGCCGAAGTCCTTAAATGCTCTCTGGACAATATGGTTCGGGATATAACCTAACATAGGGTCAAGACCGACGCAGATCGGTGCCTTTGTCTTCTGAATCTTCTGTATGAGCTGACTGATCATAGTTTCCTCCTCCGATGTAGTTACGTTTCTACAACACCTTATTCTTACCAATTCTAGCATATGGTGTTTCGGGTTTCAAGTAGAAATGTAGAGGTTGGGAAATTTTCTGCAATTCGAGGAGAATTGAGGAATATTGTGACAGAAAAGCGACACCTGGGATTCACACCAGATGCCGCATCCTGTCATTTTCTATTTTCTTTCATCAACTATGAAACACAATCGTACAGACATACTCCCCATTCTTATAATCCTTCTTCGCAAACTGCTCCTCCACCAGCGTCTCCATGTTCATCCAATATTCCTCTGCCGCCAGCATAATATGCGCCAGCATGATTCCCATATTGAACTCCTTGAGGGCCTTCGCTCCTTTTCCGGAGAACGGAGCGGCTTTCTTCATGAAGATGTAGAGGCGGTCGGAGTAGACGACGAAGCGCCAGGGCTGGGAGTTGAAGGAGGACGGGGCGAGGCGGGCGGCGCGGAGGATCGATTTTACCTGTTCGCCGGGTTCGTCCTTGAAGGCACAGAGGGCTGCGAGGGAGTTTCTGTGGGCTAAAGATGAATCGCGGAACGGCTTTGCGGATGCCTTGCCGAAGGCGATCACGAGGAAACGCTTCAGTCCGTTTTTCTTGTCCTCACCTGCTTTTGTCGCGCCGAGATAGCAGGTTCCAAGCTCCTTTGATGTAAGGTAGAGAACTGCCTGCTCTGCCGCATAGCCGGCATTTCGCATGGACAGGCGGTCGTCACCGCAGTATACCGCAAGATAATACGGCGCTTCTGTCTTCCAGAGTCCGTGGACTTTCTGTTTTTTGTCGATGTTGTCCACGATCTCAAACTCCACCGGCTTCTCCTCGTCTAAAAGCGCCACGTTCTTCAGATACCGTTCCAGCGCTTCCAGTTTTTCCGGCTCAATTTTTTCCATCCGGTATTCCCTGATGGAACACCGGTTAAAAATTGCCTCATAAATACTCATAACTGCTCGCCTCTTCCCCTCATGCCAATCTTCATCACCTGATTAGCAAACACTGCTCTCCAATTTTATAATCAATAAATTGCTACTCAGCATACCGGCGAATTTCCAGCCCGCACTGCGTTGGTACAAACCAGAAATTCACCAACAAAAAGTCTCTCCTTACGCTAACTCTTCCATCTCATCCAGCAGATCCTTAAATACCTTCACAGCCTCATTCACAACTTCCGGCTCTTCCATGTCAAGTCCCACAAGCTTCAATAACTCCACCGGAGTCATGGAACAGCCGCCTTTTAAGAAGCGGAAATATCCGTCCCTGGTCTCCGCATCGCCTGCCAGGATCCGTCTCGCGATGGCCATGGCCGCGGAAAATCCTGTGGCATACTGGTACACATAGAACTGCATGTAAAAGTGCGGGATCCGCTCCCACTCGTGGTCGATATCGGAATCGATCACGGTCTCTTTTCCATAATACTCCGAATTCAACTCATGGTAAAGACCGCAGAGTAAATCTTTTGTCAGCGGGGTTCCGTTCCAGGAAAGCTTGTATGTCTCCCACTCGAACTCTGCAAACATCGCCTGGCGGAAAAGCGTTGTGCGGAACCGCTCCGCAAGCTGGTTTACCAGATAAAACTTCTCTTTTCTGTCCTTCGTCTCATTGATCATATAATTTAAGACGAGGATCTCATTGCAAGTGGACGCCACCTCCGCCACAAAGATCTTGTATCCGGCGTAGGTGTAGCTCTGGTTCGCGTTGGAATACCAGGAATGGATGGAATGTCCCATCTCATGGGCCAGCGTGAGGACAGAATTCAGGGTCCCGTCAAAGCTCATCAGCACATACGGGTGAACGCCGTAAGCGCTGTTGGAGTAAGCGCCGCTTCTCTTTCCTTCATTCTCATAGACGTCGATCCAACGGTTCTCAAATCCTGTCTTTAAGAGGTTCAGATACTCCTCTCCCAGCGGTTTCAACGCCTTTAAGATCAGCTCCTGCGCCTCTTTGTAAGTGTAAGTCTTCTCATAATCTTCCGTCAGCGGCACATAGAGGTCATACATGTGAAGCTCGGAGACATTCATGTACTGTTTCCGGAATTTCATATACCGGTGCATCAGCGGCAGGGCATCATGGACGGATTCGATTAGGTTGTCGTAGACCTTTTCCGGGATCTCGTTTCCCGCCAGGTACATGGCTCTCGCGGACGGATATTTTCTCATCTTCGCGTAGAAATTTCCCTGCTTGACATTTCCCTCATAGTTTGCCGCCACCGTGTTCGCAAACTGGCGGTAAGATGCATACAGGGAGTGGAACGCCGCCTCGCGGACGCTGCGTTCCTTGCTCTCGATGAGCTTTCCATATCTCGCATGGGTCACATCCACAATCTCCCCGTTCTCATCCTTCACCGGCTCAAATTTGATATCCGCATTGTTAAACAGGGCAAACACCGATGACGGAGTGCCGGAGATCTCGGAGGCAGCCGCTAAGATCGCCTCCTCTTTCTCCGATAACATATGGGCTTTTTTCGCAAGCAGACGCTCCAGCTGTTTCTTATAGTGGACAAGTTCCGGGGATGCCAGATACTCTGCCATCTTCTCGTCCGGGATGCTTAAGATCTCAGGATCCGCGAAGGAAGATGCGCCCATCGCCTTCACCGCTAGGGACTGGACTCTCGACACAAGCGCCTGGTTCTCGCTGACAGACGTGTCCTGGTCCCGTTTCTGCATTGCGTATGCAAAAAGGAGAGAAAGTGTCTCGTCCACTGACTCATCATATGTCAGATAGTTCTTCAGGTATTCCGCGGAATTTCCGAGCTTTCCCCGGTATGTCTCATACTCCGGGATCCGCGCTTCCACACCGTCCATGAGTTCCTCGAACTTTTCCGGTGACTCGATCAGATCCTCCAGTTTCCAGGTATACTGTTCTTCGATCTCCGAACGTTTCTTTACACTCTCAGCCATGGCTTTCTCTCCTTCTCAATTCAGATCTTTTTCATGATCTAATTTTTGCACAATCCCGCGTAAAAATCCATCCCAATTTTAATTTTTTCTCAAATTATTGCGGATTCTCTCACTCTGCTCCGTTCTCCTCAAAACAGGAGCCATGGATGTCTATCAATTCCAGATTTCAACACCGGAATGTTTCGCATGTAAAAGAATGTGCCCTGCTGCATGGATTCGCCCGGCATAGCCACATGCAGACATTTACACGTTTACGCGAATTCATGTATTCAGGACACATTCATTTATGTTATTGGTCGGACCAATGCAGGTAAAAATTTACAGTCAAACAATCAGATCAATCCCGACATGATCGGCACGATCACAACCGTCATAAGTCCTGCCACTGCGATGGATAAGCTGCTCATAGCGCCTTCCACTTCGCCCAGTTCCAGCGCCTTCGCGGTTCCGATGGCATGGGCGGAAGTTCCAAGTGCCAGACCTTTCGCGATCGGTTCCTTGACTCCGATGATCTTAAACCAGCCGTCCGCAACGATATTTCCAAGGATTCCTGTGATGATAATGCTCACGATGGTCATGGTCACGATTCCGCCGGCTTCCTCAGATACACCCATTCCGATGGCTGTGGTGATGGACTTCGGGAGCAGGGACACATAGTGGACATGTTCCAGCTTAAAGATCATGGACATCACATAGACGCTGACAACACTTCCGATGACGCCCGCGGTGATGGCTGTCGCTACGGCTGTCAGGTTTTTCTTTAATAACTCTAACTGCTTGTAGAGCGGGATCGCAAGACATACGGTCGCCGGGGTCAGGAAATAGCTGATGTAGGACGCGCCCTGATTGTAATCGGTGTAGGTGATCCCTGTGGCTTTTAAAAACGCGATTACGAGAATGATCGCCACAAGCAGCGGATTTAATACCGGCCAGCCCAGTTTTTTCTTTAACTGCATGCCGATCAGGTATGCGAAAAGACTGATAAATACTCCAAAATATAGCGGCATCTCTAATTCGCTCCTTTCTTCTGTTTCTTGATGATCCACTCCGCCGTCTTTCCGGTGATGGCCATGACGATGAATGTGGTCACGAAGGTGATGATCAGCATTGGGATCATAACTGCCTTCAGCTCTTCGATCTTGTCGATGATGCCGACCGCAGCCGGAATAAACATCACAGGCATCAGATCAAGAAGCAGGTTTCCGGTAACTTCCACGTCAGAGAGCTTGATGATCCCGCTGCACAGACCGCCAAGAAGAATGAACAGTCCGTAAACTCCTGCCGGGACCGGAAGCGGAATGAACTTATTTAAAAGTTCTCCAACCATCGTGATACCGAAAATGATCACAATTTCTTTCACGTACTTCATAGGTTTCCTCCTCTCTTTTTTGTCTAAAGACTAGCAATCATTTTAGCACCGCTTATGCGGAACGGCAATAGGAAAAAGTACGGAAAATTTCTTGAATTGGATGTTTTTTCTGTATATACTTATGTTCATGATATTGAGTTCCAAAAACCATCCGGTTCCTTGGCACCGGACTGCTCTGTATTGCGTACTCTCGCAGTTCTCAAAGCATTCTGCCGTCCGGAAGCAAGCGGTTATTCCGGAGCGATATTACCATATTCCAGTAAATAATGCCAGGACACATTCCGGCTATCCAGGAGGATTTTTTCATGACCTTACGCAAAGTCTCTTCCCTTGATTCTTCCCAGATCCAGCTGATCAAAACCATGGTAAATGCATGCACAGATGCGGATGGAACCTCTCTTTCCTTTCCATTCGATGAAGCTGATCTTTTTCTTTATTTTGAACATAATGGCGCCATCGTCTCCGCCATGGCTTTTATCCCGGTGGAAGATCTGCTCTACGAATGTTCCGCTTTCACGGATCTGGAATTTCGTGGTCAGGGACTTTTTTCTGAGCTTCTGAACGAGGGGATTGAGGAGCTTCCGGAGGATTCTGAACTAATTTTTTATTCGGACAAGAAAAACACTGCCGCTGCTGCCGTGTTGGAGACGATCGGCGCCGAACTGGATTCTCAGGAACATATGATGGAACTGCTGCCGGAAGATTTTTCCACCGCTGTCCGCCGGACTGACCCCCTTAAGTCTTCCACTGACTCATCGGCCTCAGACATCGATATCCACCCGGAATCCCTGGATATTGACGGCACACTGACTCTGCGATTTCATTCCGACCACGCAGTCATCAATTTTTCTGTTTTCCCATCCCATTATTATCTATATGGTTTTGAAGTAGAAGAAACCTGCCGCGGCATGGGTTATGGGACGAAATTTTTAAATGAGGTGCTTACACAGTTACTCGAAGGAACAGTCGGCAATACTGCCTGCGTTCCCGCCCAAAACGCGGGTTCCGGCACCGAATCCGCAATATCCGTTTCTGCAGTCATGGACCCGCGCCCCGTTCTCCTCCAGGTATCTGGCAGCAACGACCCAGCTCTCGCTTTATATAAAAAAACAGGGTTCCGAATCACCGAAACCCTGTGCTGCTATCTCTATTAGATCGGATCTTTATCGAACTGGAGCGGATTCTCCTTATTCTCCCGGTCCTCGATCTTCCGGCGGAGCGCCAACATCTTAAGATCCGTCTGCGCGATCACCTCGGCGCACTCTTTCAGTTCGTCGCTGATCTCGCTTGCCTCTTCCACATCTTTCTTATACTTCATCTGGTGGTCCAGACTCGCCCAGAAATCCATCGCGATAGTCCTGATCTGGACCTCCACGCGCATATTTTCCTTCCGGTCGGAAAAGAATACCGGAACCTCGATGATCATATGGTAACTGCGGTATCCGTTGACCTTCGGGCAGCGGATATAGTCCTTTACCATAAGGACATTGATATCATCCTGACGCGCCAGCATCTCAGCCACCGTGTAGATATCATCCACAAAGGAGCAGATCACGCGGATTCCCGCCACATCGTAAAGGTTTTCCCGCACCGATCTTACGGAGATCGGGAAACCGCGGCGGTGGAGCTTTTCGATAATACTCTCCGGTTTCTTTACCCTGGATTTGATCATCTGAATCGGGTTTCTCTGGTTTCTGATCGCCAGGTCATCGTTCAATACTTCTAATTTCGTCTTCACTTCCCGGATCGCGCATGCGTAACGCATATTCAATTCCCGGAACTGACGTGCCTCATTTAAAAAACTCTCCGGGATCTCGATGGCTCCCGGCGCGTTGACAGCCGACTGGTACAGTTCGCCGTTTGGGTTCATACTGATGTTCATTTGTAACTCCCTGCACTTTCCTGTGTTTCATAGTTACCCTACATTATACAGGAAATTCTCACATGTTACAATGGGGAAATGTGGGATTTTTTATACAAAACCCACAATTTGCACTATTATAGCTTTTCTGCACTTTTCTTTGCATCCTGCACTTTCTGCACTTATATTTCCCTGGAATTTCTGCACTTTTCCTTGTTTTCCGCCGTATTTTCACTTTGGCACAAAAGTTGTTATATAAGAGTGTAAAATAAAAATTCTCAGGAGGCCGTTATGAAAATCGTTATTACACATCCCCTTGACCCGAAAGCAATGGATATTCTTCATGAAAATGGATTTGAAACATGGATTGCAAACTCCGATGACCCGAACTCCTACATCGACCAGTTAAAGGATGCCGACGGATACATCGTCCGCGTCGGTGTCTGCGACGCCCATATTATCGATCAGTGTCCGAAGTTAAAAGTAATCGGCCGCACCGGTGTGGGCTACGACAACGTGGATGTCACCTATGCCGCTGCCCGTAAGATTCCGACGGTTATCACCCCTGGCGCAAACCAGCGCTCTGTCGCCGAGCACGCCTTCGGCATGATGTTCGCCCTTGCGAAAGACCTTATGAACGCCGACCATGAACTCCGAAACGGAGACTGGGAAGTCCGCAACGCAAGACGCTCCTTTGAGCTGGAAGGAAAAATTCTCGGTGTCATCGGTCTCGGTGCCATCGGCAGGGAGGTCATCAAGATCGCCCATGGAATCGGCATGAATACTGCAGGATACGATCCGTTTATGAGCAAGGAAAAAGTGGAAGCTCTGGACACCGAATATTTCTCCGATTACAGAGAACTCTTAAAATACGCAGACATCATTACGATCCATGTTCCCCTCACCGACTCCACCAGAGACATGATCTCCGCGGCGGAATTAAATACCATGAAGCCCACATCTCTCGTGATCAACTGCAGCCGCGGCGGCATCGTAAACGAGGAAGATCTTGCGGAAGCATTAAACAACGGAACCATCGCCGGTGCCGGTGCGGATGCCTTCACAACAGAACCGGTAGTTCTGGATAACCCGTTATTTAACGCAAAAAACATGATCACAACACCGCATTCCGCTGCACAGACGAGAGAAGCCTTCACAAAAATGTCCGTTCTCTGCGCCCAGGGCGTCAGTGCCATTTTAAAAGGCGAAGACTGGTCCTTCGTTGTGGACCGCTCCGCCCTCCCCAAATAACCCTTTTCCCCCCTTTTAACTGACATCATTTCGCAGATAACGGAAAAGCAGGTACACCGGGAATTTTATCTTCCGGCATACCTGCTTTTCTCTTTATGATTCTTCTGCCTCCTCATATCTGCATCGGTCGGAGATATGAAATTCTTTGATCTTATACTGGAGATGTCTTCTCGATACCCCAAGATATTCCGCCGCTCTTCCCCGGTGTCCGCCCGTCTGCTCCAGAGCGTCCAGAACCTGCTCTTTCGTGAGCTGCGGACGGAAGTTCGTGCTGCTCACCGGCTGGACTGCCGGCACCGGACAGACAGGTTCTGTTTTTCTCTCCGCATGAGAGAGAAGTCCCGGTGAGATACTGTTGATCTCGTACACGGTCCGCGGTGTCATAACGACAACACGCTCCGCAAAATTCCGGATCTCCCTGACATTTCCGGGCCAGTCATACCGCTTCAGCTCCTCCATAGCTCCGTCCGAGAGTTTTTTTGGAATATTATATTTCTCAGAATAGTAGTTCATAAAGTGGAGACAGAGCGGAACGATATCCTCCACCCGCTCCCTGATCGGCGGTATCGTAAGCGGGATTACCTGAAGCCTGTAATACAGATCCTCACGAAACGATCCATCCGCCACTAACGCTCTCAGATCCTTGTTCGTCGCCGCGATCAAGCGGAAATCCACCTTTTTTACCTTCGTGGATCCGATTCTCTGGATACTCTTATCCTCTAGTGTCCTCAAAAGCTTTCCCTGGATATTCATGGACAGCGAGTTGATCTCATCCAGGAATAAGGTTCCGCCGTCCGCCGCCTCAATAAGTCCCATCTTTCCTTCCCGGTTCGCCCCGGTAAAGGCACCCTTTTCATATCCGAAGAGTTCCGCCTCGATCAGGTTCTCCGGGAACGCCGCGCAGTTTATCGTAATAATCGGCTTTCCGGCACGCTTGCTGTGGCGGTAGATATAATCCGCGACCACTTCTTTTCCGCAGCCGGATTCTCCATATAATAAAATCGTGGAGTCCAGCGGCGCTGTGTTCTCCGCAATTGCCAGAACATCCAGGAATTTCGGACTTTTTGCGATAATATCCTTCTTTTCCGGAATCTTCGCATTTCCCTTTTCCAGGTCCATGACTTTGTTTTCTTTTAACAGCCTGTGATATTTCGCCTCGAACGCGTCGATATCCTGCATCGCGTTGATCACGTACTTGATATTGCCGTTCTCATCAAAGATCGGCATTCCCGTTGTCATCCGCATTCTCTTTTCGCTGTCCACCTTCTGGATATCCTGATAGGTCTGGACGCGGCTGACTTTCTTCTTTTCCTGCATCACAAGATCGAACACACAGTTGCTGATCACCGGCAGGAACTCGTGCACATTCATTTTTTCAAATTCACTTCTCGGAATATTTCTCCAGTTGACCAGCGCCCTGTTCACAAACAGGTAATTTCCCTTTGAGTCAAACACCGCCACCGCAATATCCAGATTGTCCAGAATATCAATATATGGTATATCTTCCTTCAATTTTGACTTCTCCATTGTACATCCCTTTTCCACATGTTTTCTATTCTGCTGTTCCCACAATCATACCATATTTTTTTATTCATGGCAATCTGAGGCATCTCTTCTGAACAGGAATAAACATGGATCGGGAGTATGAAAACAGGCGGTCATCCACAGATGCCGCCCGTATTTTTCTTTGGTATTTTACTCTAAAACCGCGCCTTTCCATACAGAACCGACCAACTTTCTATAACGTTCCAGATAAGCTGTGTGGGCCTTCAACTCCTTCGGTTTCCATACAGCTCTGCGCTTCTCCTCTTCCTCCCTGCTGATATCCACGGTGAGGCTCTTTTCGTAGAGGTTGATGTGGATCATGTCCCCATCCTCCACGATTCCGATCATACCGCCGTCCGCAGCTTCCGGGGCCACATAGCCGATGCACGGTCCGCGGCTGGCACCGGAGAATCTGCCGTCGGTAACGACCGCGCAGCTGTCCCCAAGACCATATCCCATCAATGTAGAAGTGGCAAGGTGCATCTCTCGCATTCCAGGTCCGCCTTTCGGTCCCTCATAACGGATCACGACCACATCGCCTTTCTCGATCTTTCCCGCGAGGATCGCGTCCACCGCGGCGTTCTCTCCGTCAAATACCTTTGCAGGACCGCTGTGGATCCACATCTTCTTATCGCAGGCGGTCTTCTTGATTCCCGCGCCGACCGGGGCAAGATTCCCTTTGAGTACCGCAAGTCCGCTTTCGGATGCCACCGGGGATT
This sequence comes from Paludibacteraceae bacterium, assembly GCA_963646925.1. Classification (GTDB taxonomy): domain Bacteria; phylum Bacillota; class Clostridia; order Lachnospirales; family Lachnospiraceae; genus Pilosibacter. Next base: position 1,557 of record CAVIYT010000197.1, on the reverse strand, counting down.
CCAGTGTGTGAATGACCTCGTGATCCTGGCTTCCTTCGATCCTTCCGAGGACTTTCTCCCAAGTCTCTCCCGTCACGCATTCTGCCTGGAGATCCAGATATTTTTCTCCCAGCTCCTTCATGACCGCCGGGATTCCTCCAGCAAGGTGCAGATCCCACAGAGTGTGGGGACCGGACGGCTTGATACATGCAAGGTACGGGGTGGTGTCTCCGATCCGGTTGAATTCTTCCGGATCAAGGTCGATTCCAAAAGCTTTTGCAATAGCCGGAATGTGAAGGAAGGTATTGGTGGAACCGCCGATTGCGGAGCTTACGCGCATCATGTTGTAGATACTGCTCTTTGTGATATAATCTCGCGGACATCTCTTCTCTGCCACAAGTTTCATCACAAGTTTTCCGCTGTTTCTCGCGTAACGGAGCTTGTCCGCCTGGACCGCATGGACAGTTCCGCATCCCGGAAGTGATAATCCCAGCGGCTCCATCAGGCAGGACAATGTATTCGCGGTTCCCATCATCGGGCAGGAACCGATGCCTCCGCAGGCACATTTCTCCATATTGTCATAATCTTCCTGGCTGATCTCGCCTTTCGTGAGTTTCGCTCCTGCCTCTCTGACCTCCCAGGCACCGCCGAATTCTCTTCCCTTATAGTAACTCGGCATCATCGGTCCGCCTGTGACGATCACCGCCGGAATATTTAATCTTCCCGCTGCCATGGCCATCGCCGGGACGATCTTGTCGCAGCTTGCGATCATGACGATTCCATCAAGTCTCTGTCCTTCTACCATGACCTCCACGGTGTCCGCGATCAGGTCTCTTGACGGAAGCACATAACACATGCCGTTATGTCCCTGGGTGATACCATCGCAAAGAGCGATCGTATTCATTTCAAACGGCTGTCCGCCCTCCGCGAGGATTCCTTCCTTCACAGCTTCCGCAAGTTCCCTGAAATGTTTATGACCAGGATGAAGCTCATTCCAGGAATTGATCACTCCGATAAATGGCTTGTTCATCTCCTCCGTATCGATTCCAAGGGAATAAAGAAGTGTTCTGTTTCCGGCTCTCACCAGACCATCCGTCATCTCACCGCTTCGGATCTTATCGATTTTTTTATCCATAGATAACCTCCTGAATTTTTTATTTCTTTTACCATTATTTAACAGCAAACTTCGTGCCAATCTATGTTCCCCGTATTTCGCCATTCCGTGCACATAAAAATCCTGCGATCTTTGCACCTGCACTTTTTTCTTCACTCTCTGCACATACTTTTGCACATTGCTTTCTTTTGACCTGTGCACAGATTTTTTATATAATAAGGTAAGAACAGGCGCCATGATCTTTTTATTTCCAGCGCCCGTAGTTTTTACAGACTTGGCACGTTTTTTGCTAAATATTAAGGACAGAACGGTTCGAAACGAAGTAACCGAATCGCTTTCTGTCCCGCTTGAATTTCCGGAAAATTCATACCAGCGACAAAATATGCCTAAGAAAGGGAAACTGTTATGTCATCTAGCACGATTGCCATTATCATCACGATCATCACCATGATCCTCTTCTTTAT
>CAVIYT010000196.1:0-4234 GCA_963646925.1 Paludibacteraceae bacterium | reverse complement strand
TCATTAAACCATGTATAGTCATAGTCAATATTATCATCGCCAATGATAGCCTTTATTTTTGCAATTGCTTCTGTTGCAATCGCTACTCTGCTTTTTATTGATTCACCAAGTTTTATTTTTGTGCAACCACTCATATACCCACTAAGCGGTCCATCATAATAGTAGTGTATATGAGGATCTTTTCCGAATATTTTCCCAGCCCAGGCTATAAATTCAGCAAACCTCAAGCTTGTATTCAATTCTGTCGCGTTATCTTCACAGAAATTCATCGATCCAGATGCATCCATCAAAAATACGACATGCTTTCCTTTCGATGTCAGATTATCGCTTGTCTTTGCTGTTAATTTAATCGTATAAGTATCATCATCCGAATTGTAGACAGCTGTTTTATTCAGTGTAACATCCGGATTTCCCGTAGTGCATTCAGAGCCATCAATCGTATATTTCTTTTCGCCCGGGTTATTAATACCTGTCGTATCCGCTATTTTATAGTGTGTTCCGACATTCGCCAATGCCCCCCCCGGTACGGCTCCGACAATCATGCAGGCTGTCATGAGCGTTGCCAGGACACGTTTTTTGATTCCGTGCTTCTTCATACCTCTTTTCCTCCTTTATTTTTGATCTGAAGAAGTTGTCTTGTTTCTGCATACAAGCCCCGATACGTGTATGCACACAAGCCTCCTCCTTTCCGGCTTGTTTTCTCTTCATTTTAAAGAAAGCGCTTCCCGGACTGCATTTCGCGCAGCAAATCAGACTTGTCCTTCTGATTTTGGGAAGTATTTTCATTATTTTGCTCATACGGGGATTTTAAGAATGTATTTCTTCGCTATTTTACATTCAAAGTAAGTATATCACAAATGATATCCATTTCAATGACTCCCCCCCCCCGAATTTTTTCATATTAATGCCCGTATCAATGCATTTTTACAGCTTTTTACAAGTTTGCGGTCTATCTGTGCATTTTACCTCACAAATTCTACAAAAACCATAATTTACATCTCGCACAGAGAATGATATACTGGGAACGCAATAGAATTTTTGAAAGGAATCGTCCCTGCAAAGGCATCATACCGTTACAGAGACTATAAAGCACTTATGAAACGCATCGATTTTGAACACGGAACCGTAACCGGCAATATTCTCGGGGCGGCGCTGCCCATGCTGGTCGCCCAGATCCTGAACCTTCTCTATAATGTTGTAGACCGCATCTATATCGCACGGATCCCCGAAGTGGGAACCGCCGCTCTCGGTGCAGTGGGCCTCTGTTTCCCGGTGATCGTTATCATCACCGCATTCAGCAACCTCTTTGGAACAGGCGGCGCTCCGCTGTTTTCTATTTACCGTGGAAAAAAGGAACCTGAGACCGCGACCCGGATCATGGATACCTCCTTCACGCTGCTGTGTGTCTGTGCCGTTCTCCTCATGATCATTGGTCTGATATTTGCCCGTCCGATTCTTGCGCTCTTCGGTGCTTCCTCCGACGCGATCGTCTACGCTTATCCGTATATGATGTTTTATCTGCTCGGAACTCTGCCGTCTATGATTGCCGTCGGCATGAACCCATTTATCAACGCTCAGGGCTATTCAACGGTCGGAATGCTCTCCGTTGCTGTCGGCGCGGGTGCAAATCTCGTTCTCGACCCTGTGTTTATCTTTACCCTTGGACTCGGGGTCCGCGGTGCAGCGATCGCCACCGTGCTCTCCCAGATTCTGTCCGCAATCTTCGTTCTCCGTTTTCTTGGAAAAATGTCAGAATTAAGGCTCCGTTTTTTGCGAAAAGAGGAATTTGCGGAGTGTCTGGAGTATGCAAGAAGTATCGTGAGCCTCGGTGCGGCCGGATTTATCATGCAGCTCACAAACAGTCTCGTGACAATCTGCGCCAACAATGTCCTGGCAGTCACAGGTGGGGATATCTATATTTCCGTCATGACCATCGTATCCAGTGTCCGTCAGCTGGTGGAGACTCCGATCTACGCCATGAACGAGGGAACTTCCCCGATCTTAAGCTACAACTACGGGGCGCGGAAACCGTCCCGCGTTCGCAAGGCTATGCTTGTCATGAGTCTTATGATCCTCGGATACACGGCCATTATGTGGAGCGCGATCATCCTGATCCCTTCGACCCTGATTCGAATTTTCAGTTCCGACGCAATGCTTGTTGCGGATGCGATCCCGGCGCTGAAACAGTATTTCGCGGCTTTTATCTTTATGGATCTACAGTATATCGGGCAGACGATATTCAAGTCCCTGAACAAGAAAACCTTCGCAATCTTCTTTTCATTGCTCCGAAAGGTCTTCATTGTTGTTCCGCTGACCTATCTCCTGCCTTACACCTTGAGCATGGGAACCGACGGTGTCTTCCTCGCAGAGCCGGTCTCCAATGTCATCGGAGGAACAATCTGTTTTGTCACTATGCTGGCGGTCGTGCTTCCGGAGCTTAAGAGAATCGATGCGCAGAATCAGAAAGCTGCGTAAAATCACAATGACTAATGCTTCCATCACATCAACACTCATCAGCTTCAACTTCATATGTATATCAAAAATGCTCCTTTTCAGATCAGCTTGGGATTCATTATTTCCCACTGCAATCTAAAAGGAGCACTTTTTATACTTTATTCTCTTAATTTTTCATCATGGCTTTGATCCGCCATAATTTGTCCGCTGTAAATAACCAGCTCCGAACACTTCTCTTATTTCTTCCTGATCTTCGCCACAAAAAATCCCTCAAACAGCTCATCCGGTCCCACGAGAAGCGTTCCCGGCATCGCGTTTGGAAGCAGGGGAAGGTTCTTCGTCCACTCCTCTTCGATCGGAACGAGTTCCCCGCCTGCGCCCTTTAGCACGCGCTTTAAGAGACCTTCGTTCTCCTCTTTCAAGATCGAACATGTTGAATAGACCATCTCATGCCCGGACTTTAAGAGTTTCAGAGCTTTTTTCAACAGCTCTTCCTGGGTTCTCGCAGACCGGTCCACAAGCTCCTTTGAGATCTTTGTCCGGCAGACACCGTCCCGCACTTCCACAGTTCCGCTTCCGCTGCATGGCGCGTCTAAGAGGATCCGGTCGAAGGAGAAGAAATCGTCCAGTTTTCTCGCGTCCTCCACCATCACATAGGTTCCTGACGCCCCCTGTTTTTCCAGGTTGTACTTTAACTTCTCCGATCTCGCCTTATTCTTCTCGCAGGCTGTGATCTGCGCCTGATTTCCTGTCATCGCCGCCATCTGGGTCGTCTTTCCGCCCGGAGCAGCCGCCATATCGAGGACGGACTCTCCCGCCTTTGGGGCAAGAAACAGCGGCGGCAGCATGGAGGAAAGGCTCTGGAGATAAATTCCACCTTCCTTGTAGATCGGAAGTTCCTGGATCTCCGGTTCCCTCGCGCCCTCGATGATCATCGCATCCTCGTACCAGGATACGTTCTGAAACGCGATTCCTGCGTCGGTAAGCGCCTGTTCCACCGTATTCCGGTCCGCCTTTAAGGGGTTGACCCGGAGTGTCACCGGACGTCTCGCCTGGTAGCCCGCGAGGATCTTCGCGAAAACTTCCTCCCCGTACTGTTTTTTCAACATATCTTCCAGAAATCCCGGAATCATCTGTTCCATAGCCTGCTCCTTATCGATCTTTTCTTGTCACAATTCACTGAAATATCACCTTTACCTGCCAGGCAAAACATTTCTGACGTTTTACACGATAAACGGCAGAATTTTTTCTATCTGTAAAAGCTTATTTTCTGCACTTTAGCACTTAAAGTTGAAGATATTGAGTCCTGTCTCCTCATCCTTCACACGGTCCACAACTCCGTCGATCACCGTGATCACCATCTCACATGTCGCCCCGATGATTCCGCGGCTCAAATGACCGCCGTACACATTTCCCTTCGCGTCAGCTGCTGCCGCATGGATGTGGCTGTAATACTTTCCGTCCATGGTGTTGATCGTTCCGGTAAAGGAGACGATCTCAAACATTCCCTCGAAATCATTTCCCATAAACTGACGCTTATCCAGGTCATAAATTCCGACGGTCATGGATGAAAATGTTCCGAGGGCGCTGACGCTCGCAAGCTTCACATCCTCAAGCATCGCGATGCGTTTCATCTTCTCCAAAACGTCCTCATCCTTATCGATCCTCGCTACGATCGTATTTCCAAATCTGCGGTATTCCATAGTTGTTACCTCCTCTTGTGCGAATATACACAGCCCATAATTCAGATTACGCGTTTCGCCTACAGGCTTCCAAAACA
>CAVIYT010000195.1:0-2060 GCA_963646925.1 Paludibacteraceae bacterium | reverse complement strand
TTTACCTAAAATTTACAAATATTATATTTATAATTGAAAAAACAGTGTGCCCTATGATATGATGGGAAACGTAGGCAAAATTCGTAGAGAATAAGAGAAAAAAATTTGTTTCGCTGTCGAATCGATGGATGGCGGCGACAAAAGAGAATGGAGAAGCATTATGAATATCGGATATCTGGAAAGTATCTTCAGCTTCCTCGGCGGCCTCGGCATGTTCCTTTACGGCATGAGTATCATGGGCGATGGAATGCAGAAATCGGCCGGAAGTAAGCTGAACAAGTTCCTGAGAATGGTGACGGACAACAGACTCCTGGCAATCGGCCTCGGCGCCCTGATCACCGCGATCCTGCACAGCAGCGGAGCGACGACAGTCATGGTCGTCGGTTTCGTAAATGCCGGAATTTTGAACCTGACTCAGGCGGTCGGAGTCATCATGGGCGCAAACATCGGTACAACGATCACTGCATGGATGGTTTCCTTAAACTCCCTGGGCGACGCGATGAAGGTCTTACAGCCGTCATTCTTTGCACCGTTAGTAGTTGCCATCGGTTCCGGCTTCCTGATGTTTTCCAAGAAGAAAAAGGAGAGCCTGGCCGGTGAGATCTGTATCGGTGTCGGACTCCTGTTCGTGGGACTGACCTTTATGTCAAGCTCCGTAGCACCGTATACGGATGCTCCGATCTTTGCGAAGGCTTTCGCGGTTCTCGGAAGAAACCCGATTCTTGGAATTCTCGTCGGTGCCCTTGTAACCGCGATCATCCAGAGTTCCACCGCTTCCGTCGGTATCTTACAGACTCTGGCGATGAGTGGAGTGGTATCCACAAATGCTGCGATTTATATCACACTGGGACAGAATATCGGGTCATGTCTGACAGCACTCTTATCCAGTGCGGGCGCAAGCCGAAACGCGAAACGAGCGTCTGTGATCCACCTGACCTTCAACAGCTTTGGAGCAATCGTATTCGGAATCTGCATGTATCTCATTTCCATGCTCCGCCCGGATATTGCCCAGAGCAGCATCAATGCGGTTCAGATTTCCATGTTCCATACATTCTTTAATGTGACGAATACGCTGCTTCTTTTCCCGTTTGCAAAGCAACTTGTGGCGTTCTCAGGACTTATTGTCAGAGAGACCAGGGAAGATGAGGAGAAGGAGAAGACGAAGGAGGACGAGATCCCTGTTCTCGATGAACGTATTTTCCAGTCTCCGACCTTTGCTCTGGAAGTCGGCGTGATGGAAGTCGTTCATATGGGTAAGATGGCTCTGACGAATTTAAAGCTTGCCGCAAATATTCTTGTGGAAGACAAGGATGAGGATCTTGATGAAGTATTTAAGAATGAGAATGAGATCGATATCTTAAATAAGAAGCTTACCGAGTATCTCATTAAGGTCAACAACCTGTCCTTGAATGAGAAGCAGAAGGTTCAGGTCAGCAACCTGTTCTACAGCATCAGTGATTTAGAACGTGTGGGTGACCATGCGGAGAACCTCGCTGAGGCGGCACAGTACTTAAAGGAACACGGACTTGCCTTCTCTGAGACAGGTATCGAAGACCTCAGGGAGATCTCCGAAGCGACGATCGGAGCTGTGGAACATGCAGTTGCTGCCCGTCAGGACGGCAGTATGGAAGACATCCGTCAGGTCAGCAAGCTGGAAGACCGTGTAGATACCCTGGAAGAGGAGATGCGCGACAAACATATCGAGCGTCTTTCAAAGAACGAGTGCAAACCGTCCGCAGGCGTTGTGTTCTTAGATATCTTAAGCAACCTGGAACGTATCTCCGACCATGCTTACAATGTAGCTGGATATGTGAAGGATGAGCTGTAGAAAGTATTTTGTCGGCTGATTTTAATCCTGCATACAAATTCTGGATGATCCGGATAGTATGCAGGATTTTTGTAACTATTCAGTAGGTCTGCGCACTTGCTGCGCTGACCGTAAGAAAGTATAGGCTGGAAGGCAAAAATCCCATCGGTGCAGCCGATTTGGAATGGATTTTTGCTCGTAACTATGAAGGTACTGAATAGACAATATGTAATGACCTCCACTTTGTAACTTC
>CAVIYT010000194.1:0-10421 GCA_963646925.1 Paludibacteraceae bacterium | reverse complement strand
CGATCATATGCTCTCTCATGTAGTTGACGCCGATATCCATGATCTCCACCGCGTCAAGTGCGGAACGTCCAAGCTCCGGTGCGCCTGCCGCATGGGAAGAGATTCCGTGGAATGTGAAGAAGGCACGGAAGTTTGCGAGATGATGGCCGCCCTTCATAACCTTGTTCATGGTGTACGGATGCCATGTGATCGCGATATCGCAGTCATTGAAATATCCGTCGCGGACCAGATACGCCTTGCCGCCTGCGTTCTCCTCCGCCGGGCAGCCATAATAGCGGATCGTTCCACTCATGTGGTTTTCTTCCATATATGTCTTCAAGGAATCCACAGCCGCCACGGATGCTGTTCCGAGAAGATGATGACCGCAGCCATGTCCGTTTGTCTTTCCAGGGATCGGGCAGCGCTCCAGATTATCCGCCTCCTGCTGCAGGCTGGAAAGAGCATCAAACTCGCCGAGGAACGCCAGGATCGGCTTTCCGCTTCCCCACTCAGCGATAAACGCGGTCTCTTCTCCCGCGAGGTCCGCTTTAATGGAGAATCCTCTTGATTTTAAGAATTCCTGCTGAAGCTTTGAGGATTCGTACTCCTGAAATCTCGGCTCCGCAAAGCCCCAGATCGCGTCACTGATCTTTGTGTACTCACTGCTTCTCTGATCGATCGTTGCGCCGATCTCTTTTCTGAAATCTGTTCCCATATGTATGTGCTCCTTTCTACGCATGTCTCTTTCCTGTGACGGTGTCGGTTATGATTTTCCATACAGTCACCGCGTTCACCCGCGCCTCCGGAAAAGAATTTTCATCAAAGGTCCTCTTCGGGCTCACCTGATTCATAAGGCTTGCCAGGGCTTTCTTCTTTTCAGCCATATCTTCCACAAAATACGCGGTTCCGCTTCCGCAGATGCTCTCAAAGCTCGTCGTGGACTTACAGGCCGTGTCATAGTCGATCGTTAAGACATTTTCTCCGTAAATACAATAGGTAACATTGGGATTCTCCCTGATCTTGTCGAGCTTTGTTCCTTCCTTTGCCCCATGGAAATATAGGACCAGCTTTCCGTCTTCCACTTCCGCTCCATAATTCAATGGAATCAAATAAGGACATGGCTCATCGTGGAACGCAACGGTACACACAGTCTCCCGCTTCGCGATCGCCACAATATCAGCCATGTCCTTCAATTCTCTGTCGCTTCGTCTCATCCATACCTCCGTTCCAGCCACTGGTCCCCGTATTCCGCCCTCTGCCGTTCTTCCCCTGTCAGGAGTCAAACCACGCTTCAGCAAAACACGATCCGCCAGACTTTCTGTAAGATGAGACTATCATACCATAACTTTTTTCATATCTCAAGTAATATACCGTAATCTTGCGTCTTTTGTTTGAAAATATCCATCAATTCAGACTACTAGAACACCACCTGCACAAGAAACATATAAAACACCGTTCCCACCGCAATGCTGAGCAGCGTATTTCTCTTCCACACATGAAGTCCAACAACTGCCGCGGAAGCCAAGATCTCCGGAATTCCGTGGGAGCCAGCAAATAAATTCACACTCTTCAGGCAGTACACCACCAGCATTCCCATGATCGCGTAGGGAAGTACCCCCGACAGATAAGTAATATACCCCGGAATCTCCCTCTTGCCGCCAAATATCAGAAATGGCAGGAATCTCAAAAGCATCGTCACCGCCGCACTTACTGCGATCAGTGCGGCCGCTCTTAAATCTATCATCTTTCGTCCTCTCTCTTTTTTCTTCCCCGCATCACCGTCAAGATCACCGTGATCGAGATCATCGACGGAATCAGAAACGCCGACGATCCAAACACAAGCAGACAGATCACCGATGCTGCAACACCCGCAATCGCGCTTCTGTGATCCTTCGTGCTCTTCCACTGCTCCGTAAACACCACAAGGAACAGCGCCGTCATGGAAAAATCGATTCCTTCCGTGTTAATATTCAACACACTTCCAAGCACCGATCCCATCACGCTTCCAAGTACCCAATAGAACTGGTTAAACAGCGAGACCAGAAAGAAATATTTCTTCTTTTCAACACCATCCGGTACATCGCCGCTGCACACCAGGGAATAGGTCTCATCCGTCAGCGCAAAGATCAGGTATGGCTTATACGGCTTTGTATCCTTATACCGTTCCACCATAGAAATCCCGTAAAACAAATGTCTCGCATTCACCATCAGCGTCATGAGCGCCGCCGAGATCAATGACGCGCCGCCGGTTATCAGATCGATCGCTACGTACTGCATCGAGCCCGCGTAAATAAACACGCTCATAGCGATCGCCCACAGGACGCCGTATCCCTTTGCCGCCAACAGCATTCCAAATCCCATTCCCAGAACGATATATCCCGCCATTACCGGGATCGACCGTTTCCACGCATACCGAAATGTCATGTATGTTCTCCTGTCCGTATCTTTAGCCTAAAATACATTTTTCGAAATTTTCTGTATTTTTTATAACTCACTCTCCCTCAAAATGCAAGCAGAAAAAAATCATCCCGGCATATCCCCGCACCGGATGTGACCAAGTATGACCGTTTCTCCCGAGTGCATGGTAAAAAAGAATGTGCCTTGGCACATTCTCGCGCCGAGCGCGGTCGCTTGCGACAATCTACATCTTCGCGCGAGTGCGCATCATTGGCACGTTAGTGCCTACCCGATCTCCGTTCCGGCCTCCATCTCCAATATCCCATCTGCCACATTTAACGTTGACCTTCTATGGGAGACCAGAACGATCGTCCTGTCTTTTCCTTCCTCGCAGAGCGACTTCAGGATAATTCCCTCATTTAAGCTGTCAAGATTGGATGTCGGCTCATCCAGGAGAAGGAACGGCGCATCGTGGAGGAACGCCCTTGCGATCCCGATCCTCTGCCGCTCCCCGCCGGAAAGACTTGCTCCCAGCTCCGCCACCTGGGTCTCATATCCATTGGGCAGCGATTCAATAAAGTCATGCAGCGATGCCTTTTTAGCCGCCGCGATGATCTCCTCCCTCGTCGCCCCGATCCGTCCGACCGCGATATTTCCCGCGATGGTATCGTGGAACAGAACCGTCTCCTGCGTCACAAGGCTCTCCATTTCCCGGAGATTTTCTGTATTGACCGTCCGGATATCCTCCCCGGAAATATAGATCCTGCCGGAGCTTACATCCCAGAAACGCATCAGTAGCCGCAGAAGCGTGGATTTTCCACATCCGCTGCTGCCGTGGATCCCGAGGATCCTTCCCTTTGGGATCTCAACGGAAACACCCTTCAGGATCTCTGCCGCATCGGAACCCTTTCCATAAGAAAAGTGGACATTGCCGCACACCGCGCCGGAGAACACAATATCCTTCCCCCCGCTGGTTTTCTCCGTCTCCGGAGCTTCCTCCAGCAGGGAAAGTACCCGCTCCCCGCACGCCAGCGTCTGCGTGAGATTATTGGAAAGACTGGAGAGCGCCGTCACGGGGCCGAAGCTTCCCATGGTAAGCGTCACGCCAAGAAGCAGTCCACGGTTCGTCAGCGCCCCGTTTTTATACAGGATGACCGCTAAAAACAGCTGGCAGAGCGAGAAGAAAAGGATTGCGGCCCCGGTCATCCGCGACTGATCCGCCTCAAATCCGGACAGGCGGCTCTGCAGGCCGGAAAGCTTCATGGAATCCTCCTTAAGCCTCTCCCTGCAGGCATCCGCGGTCCCAAACTGCAGATGTTCCCTGAGTCCCCGGAGGTCTTCCAGCATCCGGCTGTTTAGATCCGAAAACGCGGCCCGGTATTCCACCCCCGTCTCCTTTCCCCTCGCGGAATTGACCACAGGAAGCAGGACTCCCACGGTGAGATAGCCCGCCAGTGCCGGAACCACGCAGAGCGGATGGATGCTCCCAAGGATCCCGAGAACCGTCAGGCTCACAAGGACCGCGATCGCGATGGGCGAGATCGTATGCGCGTAAAAGACCTCAAGAAGCTCGATATCACTTGTGATCATGGAGATCAGATCCCCCCGGTCCTTCCCCTCAAGCTTTGCGGGGCAGAGGAGACGGAGCTTTGCGAATACCCGGTGGCGGAGCTGCGCCAGAAGCTTAAAGGCAATATAGTGGTTGCACTGCTGCTCCCCGTAATGGAGCACGCTGCGCAGAAGCGCCGCCGCCCCGATGATAAAAAACAGCTTTCTTAAAGATCCGTCAAGGAAAAGTCCCGCTGCCGCCATAGCCGTCAGGCTGATGGCGCAGAGATGGCCTGCCGTTCCGAGAAAAACTGCCAGAAGCATCACTGGCAGCATGGAACCCACCAGGACGATGAGCTTTCCCATGATCTTAATCCCCGGACTTCGCATAAATCTGCCTCCTTCCCTGTTTTACATACTGTTCAAGACTCTCCTGTTCCCGGTAAAGACCGGCAAAGATCCCTTTTTTCTCCAGCAGCTCCCCGAATGTCCCGGACTCCCGGATCATTCCGTCCTTCAGTACATAGATCCGGTCGGAACCTGCCGTATTTGCCAGCCTGTGGGAGATCAGAAGGACCGCGTGAGTCTTCGCCAACCGGTGGATCACCCTCATGATCTCCTCCTCACTTTCCGCGTCGATGTTGGATGCCGCCTCATCAAAGATATAGACCGGCGAATCGTGGAGCAGCGCCCTCGCAAGGGCGAGCCGCTGTCTCTGACCTCCGGAAAGATTGCTTCCGTTTTCCGTGAGCATGGTGGAAAGTCCCTCCTTTTTCTCCAGGAACTCCCAAAGACACGCCTCCTTTAACGCCCCGGTCATGTCCTCCTTCTTTGCGGACGGCATGGCCATTTTCAGGTTGTCCTCCACCGTACCCCGGAAAATGACGGAATCATGGCTTAAGAGCGTTACATTCTTTAAAAGACTGGCGGATGAGACCGTGGAAAGCTCGACGCTCTCCTTCCCGCAAAGCCTTATGCTGCCCTGATAGCCCCTCTTTCTCCCGGTTAAAAGCCCCGCGATGGTACTCTTTCCGCTTCCCGATACTCCGCAGAGGCTGACCAGTCCATGTGCCGGGATCTCCATTGTTATATCCTTTAAAATACTCATTTCCCCGTTATAACTGAACCCGGCATGGTCCAGACTGATCGATATGGACTCCCCGGACAGGACCGTCTCCCCCGTATCCGGGCTTTTCAGGTCCAGGATCCGAAACAGCCTGTCACTCGCCGCCATACCGTTCATGGCGATATGGAAAAAGGAGCCAAGCTGCCGCATGGGAATAAAAAATTCCGATGCCAGTAAGAGAATGCTCACTGTCTGTCCGACCGATAAATTTCCGCTTTTGTACTCACAGACAGCCAGGATCATTCCGAGAGCCGCCCCGCCGTAGGCCACGAGATCCATGACCACGATGGAATTTAACTGCATCATGAGGACCTTCATGGTGATCTTCCTGAAATTCTCGGATTCCAGATCCATCTGACGCGCTTTTTCCCCGTCCGCCTGGTAGATCTTTAAGGTCGTCAGTCCCTGCAGATTCTCAAGAAAGCTGTCCCCGAGTCCCGTGTAGACTGACCAGTACCTGTTTAAAAGACGCTTCGCGATCTTCTGGACGATGACGATCGTCACCGGGATCAGGGGAACGCAGAGGAACAGGACGAGGCTTGTAAAAAAGCTCAGCCTGCACAGGGCAAGAAATAAAGTGAGCGGAGCCAGGAGACTGTAAAACAGCTGGGGCAGATATCTCCCGAAATACGTCTCAAGCTGCTCGATCCCCTCGACCGAAAGCTGGACAGCCTCAGCGGTAGGGACCACTTCATGATAAGACGGCCCCAGGGATGCCAGCTTTTCGAATAGCAGCCCGCGCAGCCTTGTTTTTACCTTCGCCCCCGCCTTTGCGGATTCCCTCGCGGCAAAGCCCGCGCATGCCGCCTTACAGAAAGCGCCGCAGAAGAGCCCAGGCACTAAGACAGGCATCCCCGTTCCGTTAAGCTTCCCCGCCAGTGCGAGGTCGATGACTCTTCCGATCCCCATCATCAAAACGATGGACAGGCAGAGCCCCAGCCACTGCCATGCCACCTGGAATCCGATATGTTTTCTGGAATCAGCCATGAGTTCCATCAGTCGTTTTTTAATCATTCTTTCGTTTCTCCCGCATGCTGCAGATCAGATGCCAGACCGCCATTCCCGGATGGTAGAAAAGCATTCTCGGACCGGAAAAACGCATAACCCTGCGGATCTCCTCCCGCATCTGAGGTTTATAACAGTGTACCTTGCAATTCGCGCAGAATGTCTTGTGTTCCATAAACGGACAGTGCTCACTCCTGGCTCTTGCGTAATCGGAAAGCTCCTGACAGGCGGGACACAGGCGTTCCCCATCCGGATGCTTCCAGTATTCCCTGTGGTTCTTTTTGCAGTAGAGACGGACCATCTCATGGACGACCTGCTCTTCCTTTTTCCGTTTTTTCTCCACCGCCGGATTGATTTTTTCCATTTTTCCCTCCAACATTTACAGCTTCCGCCGGTCTGCGGCCCGCAGAACGGTCCGTTACCGGAGACACCGGCAGACCGCGGAAAGGACAAGTCCGTGGACTTGTCCTTTTTCATCCGCTTTGCCGTTACTGACGTTTTTTCTTTGAAAAACCGCCCGCAAGCCAGATCGCGCACATGGTACTTAAAATTCCCACTGCGGCACTTTCCTTTACAGGTGTCTGGTCTCCGGTATAAGGGATCTCCCTGCCTTCGATCATCGCTGCCTTTTTGGAAGCGCTGTCCGTCGTTTTCGAAGAAGACTTCTGGCTCTTCGGGGACTTTGCGGAGGATTTCGAACCCGTCTGGGAAACCGAACGGTTCGAGCCAGCTCCGGTGCCGTCCGCTGTCGTTAAGGAAGCCGTGCTTTCCGCTGTTCCGTTTCCGGCAGCGTTGGAAGCCGCCGTGTTGTTTGTTGCAGCCGTACTGTTTGTCGTGCTGTTGTTTGTTGTTGTGGCCGTTGTGGTCTTGGATGTGACGGTAGTCGTATCATCATCCTCGTCTTCATCCGTATCGTCCACATCTCCCTGAAGATTCTCCCACTTTGTCTCGGAGATCTTCGTCTTGGAGCTCCAGGTAACCTTGAGTCTCGCGTTGACCGGCTCATCGCCCATGACATCCACATGCGGATCGACCTTGCACTTATAATAGGTGCTGGTATCGTTCGGCAGGTTGAATTCATGAATCCACTTGCTGTCCTCCGTGGAGATCAGGCTTGCCGCGTTGTAGGAGCCATCCTCATAAATATAGAAGTCTCCGTCACCGAGATGGGCGGTAATTCCGCTCTTGTTCATCTTCTTTGTGACAAGGCGCATCGTGATCTCACTGCCGTCAATGTGGACATAGGCCGGGGAGCTCACACACGCCGCACCGGCGGATGCCTGGTTCTTATTTGCGTGCCACAGCTGTACCTTTACCTTGTAGTAGCCGTCGTCGGAGGTCGTCTCCTTCTTCGTGCTGCTGTCTGTCGTCGAGCTGTTATCCTTGCCTGAACTGCTGCCCGCGGCTTTTAAGCCTACGATCGCCGCCTTCAGGGAAAGAAGCTCAGTGTCGATCTCCTCCTGGGTCGCCCTGCTGTTGGCGAGAACTGCCTCCGCAAGATCGTATTCGACCTGAAGCGTGCGGATACTCTCCTCCGTGTAAGAGCTCTTCTGCGCCAGGAGAAGGTTTGCGCGGGTCATCAGGGCGCTTAAGGCCTTGGAATTTACTTCCGCTTCCTTTTCCTTCTCCGTCTTGAGACCGGATTTCGCCTCCTTTAAGATCGTCACCGCGTTATCAATCTCCGTCTGGGTCGCCTTTCCGGCTTTCGCGTTGGAAAGGACCTCCTCCGCGCTCTGCAATGCCAGCTGCATCTGCTTAAAGGTCAGCTCCGTATAGTCGTCACTGCTGTAGTTCTTCAGAAGTCTGATCATGGTTTCCAGCGTGCCGTATTTCAGGGTCGTTGTATTATCCGGATCATCCTTCTTATCGTCTGATTTTCCGCCTGTCCTTGCGGCAGCCGCCTTCAGCTCCTTTATTTTTGACGTTACCATTGCCGGAGTGACATTCTTTGCGTTCTTTAACCGGGCTGCCCCGGAAATAATACTCTGCAGCTCTTTCCACGCGTTCGTGCTGTAGTCGGATTCATCCGCGATCTGCGCGTCAAACAGAGCGTCATCCAGCGCTTCCATATCGGAATCATCTGCCACCGGGATCAGCGCCCTGACTGCCGCCGTCAGCGCCTCAGCCCTCGCGTCTGCCATTGTCTGCACTGCGTCGCTGCTCGCGATGACCGCCTCAGCAGCATCCAGATTCTCCTGCACAACATTCCAGCTTGCGGACGTATAATCCGCTTCCTTCCGTGTATTCGCATCCTTCACGGCTTTGTTCAGCTTCGAGAAGTCAAGCGCGGATTCAATATCGATCCGTCCATTCAGGTACTTCAGGCTGGACCAGTCGATCCTGATCTTCGCTTCCTGGGTCGGGGATGGAGCTACCGGGACATAAACCTGGATCCGGATATAATCCTGGTCCGGGTCGGCCATAAAGCCGATCTTTGTCGGGTAATCCGGGATATTCTCCGGCCAGTCAGCATTCTTTGTCTCTAAAACCTCATAGGTCTGGGCTTCCATATCCTCGTTATACCTTGTGATTCTCCTGATATACTGGGATCTGCCTGTCTTGCCGCCGAAGTTTTTATCGGACAGATTCATGTAGAGCATCCATGTACCGTCCGGTTTATGGATCATGGTTCCCGGATCAGTTCCCTTATCAAAGGTATCATTTGCCATGGATAACTTATCGGTATACATATACTGGACAACATCGTAGTCCACCTCATATGTACCATAGTCAAAATCGTCGTACAGGGATGCAAGGCTGAGCGCTTCCGCGTCCGAGTCAGACGCTGTCAGAAAATCGTCATCCCAAACGGTCATCACATCTTCCGCGTCAGAATCGTATTCCTGATAATCAGCTGTCTCCGCCTTATCCGCTTCCGCGGTTAAGGCCGCCAGCTGTGCCTTCATGGAATCATCTAAGAGAACTGCCTGTCCGTCCGCGAGAAGGATCGTTCCGGCCACCGCCTCATTCGCGGATGTGATGGAGGCGATCCAGGACTTGTAGCCGATGAGACTCAGATAACTCTCGTAATTTTCCCTATCCTTCTCCTGCATATCCGCCATATCCCTGGCGAGTTCCGTCCGCGCGTCCTCATCATCCGAGATCGGGACAAGCTTTGCGCGTTCTTCCATCAGTTCCCCGATCGCCACCTCGCACGCCGCGTCCGTAAGCTCCTGTTTTGAAAGCTCCTCCGCTTTGCTTAAGGCTGCCGAAAACTCCATCCAGGAGTCCTTCGTATAAGCGTTCTCCGGATACCACTCCTTATAATCCTTTACAAAGGAAGCAAGGGCATTTGTTTTTCCGGTATCGCCCTTATCGTCATCGTCATCATCCGATCCGTCATCCTTTACAAGGTTCTGGACCGCGTCCTGTAACTGGAGCTGATAAGCTTCCGCGTCCTCCCTGCTGACATCTGCCTCCTCGCGGATCTTTCCGCGAAGCTCAGTGGCAAGTGTTTTCAGGGCATTTCTGCTCTCAGCGGTATAGGTCGTATCGGACGCCAGAGTCAAAGCGTTTGTCAGTTCATTCTTTAACTCCTTAAGATCCGCCCGCTCCTTTAAGCCGTTGATCGCCGCATAGAGGCTGTTCGCCTGTGCGGTTACCGTATACTGATCCGCGGACCAGTTTTCACGTAGACTCTGCGCAAGCTCTGTTTCCGCCTGCAATGCAAGATAGCTTGAGGACGTCCAGAAGTCCTCGTTTTCCAGCTTCTCCTCTGCCGCCGCAATTGCTTCATCCAGGACGGTGAAATCCGCGCTGGTGAGCATCGCTTCATCAAAGTTCAATGCAAGCAGACCTTCTGTGTCGTCTACAGAGAGCGGCAGTGCCTCCTCCGTATAGCCGACCGTATAGCTTACAGTCTTCTGGTCTTCGGAAATCTCCGCTGTCTGCCAGTCGCCGAAAAGACCCTTGTACTGTACCACATCGAAGGCTGTTCCGTCTTTCTTCGTGAGGGACATGGTAAGCTTTCCTTCCTTCACCATAGCCGTTACGGAAAGTCCCCTGATCGTGGAATTCTCCGCCAGCGGGATCCGGTAAACGCCTTCCTTTAACGGATCGACCTCCTTCGCCTCCTTCAGGATCCGGATCATGTTTTCGATCGTCTCGGAGTCCTTTTCCTCCGTCCAGCTCTGAACCTCAGCCTTCGCCCCGGTAAAGAGCTCCGTCAGCGTGTCCTTCTTCTCCTGGGAAAGACCGGTTTCTGTCGCAATATAGTACTCCAGGTTGTCGATCTCGCCCATGGCGGCGGAATTTTCATAGGATTTCAGAGGGTTTTCCTCTACCTTTTCCGCGTTGGCGACACGGAGAATAGCCGGCTGTTTATTTGCACCGCTGCCTGGATTTCCACCATTCAGCACATCCATCA
>CAVIYT010000193.1:0-5783 GCA_963646925.1 Paludibacteraceae bacterium | reverse complement strand
AAGTCCTGGCTCTCTCCTGCGTCCGCACCATGGACCGCCCGGATGTGATCGAGGCAGCGAAGAAGGAGCTGCACAAGAGAAACGGCGGACACTATACCTGCCCGCTGCCGGATTCTGTTCAGCCGCCGCTGGATACATACTAAACCGTCGGTTCACGATTTTCCGCCACCTGAAGTTCTCACAGTTTTGTCTGTGAGATCATGCTCATGCGGCAGACGTTCTTCTATAATATAATGAATATTTTTCGGTAAGTTGATCAGGGTACATGTCTGTACCCTGATTTTCTGTTATAATGATAATATTCAATCACAAGGGGGGAATTTTCATGTACATCTCAACAGAAGCCGCCGAGCGGATCGTCCGGGAAGTCTCGCTGGCGGTGGAGCGCCCGGTGAATCTCATGAATGACCACGGGGTCATCATCGTCAGCACTGACCTCTCACGAATCGGCACGCTGCACCAGGGTGCGTACGAATCTATCCGCGACAATATGGACTGCCTGATCGTCCGCTCGGACTCCGATTATCCGGGATCCCGGATCGGCATCAATATTCCGATCCGGTTTGAGGGACAAATCGCCGGGGTCGTGGGGATCCGCGGCGATGATTACGATGAGCTGAGCCGCTACATCCGCCTGATCCGCACCACTGCTGAGACACTGCTCAGGGAGAGCGCTCTCCGCCCGCTGCCATCCCCCGAGGCGGCGCAGGAACGCCTCTTAAAAAAGATCCTGTTTGAGCAGCCCCTCACAGGGGAACAAATCCGGGAATACGGAAACCAGTACGGACTTTCCATGGAAACTTCCTACCATGCCGCCGTTATCATGGCCGACAGTCCCGCCGCGGAACCCGGTTCCGAAGATTCCCTGCGAGCGCTGAAAAAGTATCTCCCCGCGCCTGGAACCTCCTCGTTCTTCTGCACGGCCCTCGGCTGCATCGTCCTGCTGCTCCATGGATTTCAGGGAAAAGACCAGGAACTCTCCGAATATCTTGCCTCCTTTTCCTCATCGTCCGAAGTCAGCCCTGACTCCAGCTCACGGATCTCGGTCGGTTATGACCGGAATCCATGTACGTTTCTGACTTTTTATGATGCCTTTCTGCGGGCCCGCACCGCATGCCGGACCGCTAGACTAAAAGAGTCGGCCACACCGGTCTGCTACCAGGATCTCACCCTGGAACTTCTCGCTGCGGAACTCTCCGAGCCGGTCCGGAACACCTATCTGCACCGGATCCTGCCGGACATGCCGCCCGAACAGCTTCACTCCTATCTTCATCTTCTGCATGTCTTCTACAACTGCAGCGGATCCGTAGAGAAGACGGCGGCAGCACTTTTTGTCCATAAAAACACGGTCCAGTATCAGTTAAAGAAGCTGGCGGAACTCACCGGCTTCGATCCCAGAAATATCCGCTATGCGGCGCTGTGGGAGCTTGCCCTGTTGCTCTATCCGGATTCTGAGCTGGATTATCACGCATAATTTTTGTGCTCCATAACATTCCT
Organism: Paludibacteraceae bacterium; assembly: GCA_963646925.1. GTDB lineage: Bacteria > Bacillota > Clostridia > Lachnospirales > Lachnospiraceae > Pilosibacter. Next base: position 4,286 of record CAVIYT010000193.1, on the reverse strand, counting down.
TACACCGGATTCTTGTGTTCTGCCACATGGACGGTATTTGCGCGGAAATGGTATACTGAGTGTACAAATGAAGGAACCCATTTTTGCCTTCCAACCCAGGTTTTCTTACGGTCAGCGCAGCAAGTGCGCAGACCTGCTGAACCGTTACGGAGCAGCCATATATATTTTAGGAGGAATTGAACATGAACATACTGATCGCCGCAGATTCCTTTAAGGGAAGCTGCTCTGCCAGACAAGTCACTGATACGATCGAGCGCGCCGCGAAAAACGTGATTCCAAACGTGACCGTCACGAAGATTCCTGTCGCCGACGGCGGGGAGGGAACCGTGGACGCCCTTGTCGCCGCCATGCATGGAACCATAGTCAGTGTTCTGGCCCACGATCCACTTGGACGCCCGATGACCGCCGAGTATGGACTTCTCCCGGACGGCAGCGCCGTGATCGAGACTGCCGCCGCGTCCGGACTTACCTTGTTAAAGCTTGAGGAGCGGGATGCCCTGCACGCGTCCACCTTCGGAACCGGTGAGCTGATCCGCCATGCCCTGGAACACGGGGTCAAAAAGATCATCTTAGGTCTCGGCGGCAGCGCCACGACGGATGGCGGCGCCGGGCTGGCAGCCGCCCTTGGAATCTATTTTCGCGATAAAGACGGAAGGGAACTGGAACCCGGCGGCGTCCACTTAAGCGAACTCGCCTCGATCTCCACAGACGGGCTTTTAAAAGAAGCCGCTGGATGTGAGTTTGTGGTCGCCTGCGATGTGAAGAACCATCTCTGCGGACCTCTCGGTGCCGCCGCTGTATTCGGGCCGCAGAAAGGTGCCGATGAAGAGCAGGTAAAGATCCTGGACGCGGCACTTGCCCACTATGCGGCAGTTTTAAAGAATAAACTCCACTGCGATGCCGCGGATACCGACGGAAGCGGTGCGGCAGGAGGTCTGCTCTGCGGAATTCTTCCCTATTTTCCGGTGACGATCTGCTCCGGAATCGATCTGGTTCTAGACCTCACAGATTTCGATGAACATGTGAAGCGGACGGACCTTGTAATTACGGGCGAGGGACGGATCGATTTCCAGTCCGCTCTCGGAAAAGTGCCGGTCGGCGTGGCGGAACGCGCAAAAAAAGTCCGGAATGTGCCGGTGGTTGCCATCGCCGGGGCGAAAGGCGAGGGATGCGAAACGCTTTACAAGTTCGGTATCGACGCGATCTTTGATACAGTTCCGGGAGTTATGCCGTTGGAAGACGTGATGAGTCATGCGGAGGAGAATCTGCTGAATACTGCAGAAAATGTGCTTAGATTGTTTCAAATTGCAAAATAAAAGTTATATTCCTGTTGAAGGTGCGGCAGACAGCTAACTAGTTTGCCGCACCTTTTATGGTATTAGCCAAAAGTGACATGCACTGAATCGAGAAAAGTTCTTTCTACCGGGAAATGAGATGACAACCCTGATGCCTTATGTTATGCTTGAGGCAGAATATGGATCAGGAGGAAGTTTAGATGGTGAATATATACGGAACGCTGGGACCGGCATGCGGAAGTGAAAAGGTGCTGGCGGAGATGTTTTCACTTGGAATGACTGGAATGAGATTAAACCTGTCTCATGTTACACTTGCGGAGTCAGGGGAACTGATTGGAAAGATGAAGCGGGCAGCCGAAAAATGTGGGGTAAAACCGCAGCTTCTTGTAGACCTTCAGGGACCGGAACTTCGTACTGGAACACTCACGGAACCAGTATCTTTAAAGAATGGGGAAATCGTAGAAATCTGTGCCAAGCCGGAAAAGCATGCAAAAGTTGTGCTCCCGGAACTCGTATTCCCATACCTGGTTCCCGGACAGGAGGTTCTTCTCGATGACGGAAAGATTCATCTGAAAATCGTGGAAAAACCAGAGAATGCATCTGAGGGCCGCTATTTCGCGAAAGTTCTCTGGGGCGGTCTCTTAAAAAGCCGGAAGAGTGCTGCGCTGCCGGGCGCAAAAATCTATCCACCGACGCTGACTGCTTCTGACCTCGCAAATATTAAGATTGCAAGGGAAATGGGCGTAACTGGTGTCATGCAGCCATTTGTGCGGGATCACAGAGACTTGGAATGTGTAAAGGAGGCACTTCGGGACGCTGGTGCAGAGGATATCAAACTGTTCGCGAAAATTGAAAATATGGATGGAGTCCGAAAGCTGGAGGATCTCCTTCCGGCCGCGGATGAGATCGTGATTGCCAGGGGAGACTTAGGAAATGCCGTTCATCTGTGGGATCTCCCAGGCATCCAGCGCCAGATCTCCGAAAAGTGCCGGACGGCTGGAAAGCCCTTCATGGTAGTAACCCAGATGCTGGCATCCATGGAACGCAGCCCCGTTCCGACCCGCGCGGAGGTAAATGACATTTTCCACGCAGTGCTGGACGGTGCCTCTTCGATCATGGTTACAGGTGAGACAGCTGTGGGGGATTATCCGATAGAAGTTATCCGATATATGGTAAATACGGTAAAGAGTGCGGAGAACTATCGAATACAGTGAAAAATCTTTTCTCCCTTTATACAGCAGAAAAATAGCTCTATTCTCAGTAATGGAGAGGGATTCTGAAGAATCCCTCTAAAATATTGACATAGGTGTGGCAGACTTTTTCTTCGTCTGCCGCACCTTCTATTACCGAGGATACAATTCTTTATTTGTCTTTCGAAAGCCTTAAACCTGGATCCGGTCCGCGACTTCGCATCCGATCGCGACCCTGCATCCGTCGTTTCCGATGATCATCCAGTCATTGTTCTGCTGGATCACATCGATGGGATTTCCCTCGCAGAAATCGTGACGATGAAGAAAATCCATCACTTTCTGGTTTCCAAGCATCCACTTGATCGTATAACGCTGCCCTGATTTTGCCGTTGATAAAGCCTGCATAATAACGCCCCCTGATTCTATGCTTCACAATCGTTACATCCGATATTGTCTGTAAATTTATATAAATTTATTCTTTTTGTATCTTCTATTTATAGGATACTTCTCAAACTATCGGTTAGTCAAGCATAAAATAAGTTAGGCTCAGATAATCTTTTTATGGTTACCCGAATGACAAATTCAAACGTGAGTCCAACGTCAGAAGCAGCATCTTTCACCTTTCCAGGTAACAGAAAAACCCGCAGAACAAAGTTCTGCGGGCATCTTACGCTTGGACACAAATATCTCACGGAGATACTATATTTATTTTTCCGGTGTCATCTTCTTGTCCGCTTTGCGTCCAAGAAGCCGCGCTTAACAGCGCTATAAAAAGTTATTTCACGATCCGCTCAGGAATGAGTAAACTCCTTCCTGAGCTCCTCATGAAAAACTTTTTGCACCTCTGTATTATATCCGATTATTCTACGATTGTAGCAACTCTACCGGAACCAACAGTTCTGCCGCCCTCACGGATAGCGAAACGAAGACCCTGCTCCATAGCTACCGGATGGATAAGCTCGATTGTCATCTCAACGTTGTCGCCCGGCATGCACATCTCTGTACCTTCCGGAAGCTCACAAACGCCTGTAACGTCTGTTGTTCTGAAGTAGAACTGCGGACGATAGTTGTTGAAGAACGGTGTATGACGGCCGCCCTCGTCTTTAGTAAGAACGTAAACCTGAGCTGTAAATTTCTTATGACACTTTACAGAACCCGGTTTAACAAGGCACTGTCCTCTCTGGATCTCAGTTCTCTGAACACCACGAAGAAGAGCACCGATGTTATCACCAGCCTGAGCCTGATCAAGAAGTTTACGGAACATCTCGATACCAGTAACAACTGTCTTACGAGTCTCTTCGTGAATACCAACGATCTCAACCTCATCGTTGAGCTTAAGAGTACCACGCTCTACACGGCCTGTAGCAACTGTACCACGACCAGTGATTGTGAATACATCCTCGATCGGCATAAGGAACGGCTTATCTGTATCACGAACCGGATCCGGAATATAGCTGTCAACAGCATCCATAAGCTCCATAACCTTGTCGCCCCACTCGCCGTTCGGATCCTCAAGAGCCTTAAGAGCGGAACCCTGAACAATCGGAGTGTCATCGCCCGGGAACTCGTACTCGTTAAGAAGATCTCTGATCTCCATCTCTACGAGCTCAAGAAGCTCCGGATCGTCAACCATATCGCACTTGTTCATGAATACTACGATGTACGGAACACCTACCTGACGGGAAAGCAGGATGTGCTCTCTTGTCTGAGCCATAACACCATCAGTAGCAGCTACAACGAGGATAGCACCATCCATCTGAGCAGCACCAGTGATCATGTTCTTTACATAGTCAGCATGGCC
>CAVIYT010000192.1:0-35995 GCA_963646925.1 Paludibacteraceae bacterium | reverse complement strand
TACTCTTTAAAACTCAATCACTTTAAAGCGTTGACGCCATAACAAAAAGATATGTCTGTCATAAGTAAATTCTGTTACAGCACAGGAACTATCTGGTATAAAAAAATTAAAATGCAGGAATCCTTCCGAAAAGGCGGCAGTTTCCGCCTCCGAACGACCTGCAAATCGCCAACTTAAAACCACAACAAAACGATTGCAATTTATGTCAAAAAAATTTATAATGGATGTTATATTTTAGGAGTGTCTGCTTTTGTCGAAAGCACAGCGGAAACGACAGATTTCGGCGGCGGACGTGTCCGGATGGTACGCTAAAAGTGAAGGTGGGAGATATTATGGAAGAAAACAAACTGAAAACGATCGAGGGCGAGTTGGAAGCGCCTGCTGATTTCACGAGTCCTGATGTTCTTTATCGGGACCTTGTTGCCAGCATCAGAAAGTACCATCCGTCCGATGATCTGAGCATGATCGAAAAGGCATATCAGCTTGCGGATAATGCCCATAAAGACCAGAAGAGAAAATCCGGGGAACCGTACATTATCCATCCGCTCTGTGTGGCGATCATCCTTGCGGATCTCGAGATGGATAAAGAGACGATCGCGGCCGGACTTCTTCACGACGTGGTGGAAGATACCGTGTATACAGAGAAACAGCTCACCGAGATCTTCGGAAAAGAGGTTGCCCTCTTAGTTGACGGTGTCACAAAGCTGACCCAGTTATCCTGGTCGGCAGATAAGGTGGAGATGCAGGCGGAGAACCTGCGAAAAATGTTCCTCGCTATGGCAAAGGACATCCGCGTGATCATCATCAAGCTTGCGGACCGTCTCCACAACATGCGGACACTTCAGTATATGCGTCCGGAAAAACAGAAAGAAAAGGCGAAAGAGACCATCGAGATCTACTCTCCTCTCGCTGACCGGCTCGGTATTTCCAAGATCAAGATCGAACTGGATGATCTCGCTCTGCGGTACTTAGAGCCGAGTGTATACAAAGAACTGGAGGAAAAGATCGCCCTGACCAGCGAGGCGCGCCAGAAATTCATCGATGACATTATTGCAGAGATCAAGACCCATATGGAGAACTCGGAGATCAAGTGCGAAGTCAACGGACGCGTCAAACACTTCTTCAGCATCTATAAGAAGATGCTGAACCAGCACAAGACGTTGGATCAGATCTACGATATCTTCGCGGTCCGCATCATCGTGGACTCCGTAAAAGACTGTTACGCGGCACTGGGTGTCATTCATGAAATGTACAAACCGATCCCGGGCCGTTTTAAAGACTATATCGCGATGCCGAAGCCGAACATGTACCAGTCCTTACATACGACTCTGATCGGTACAAACGGCCAGCCGTTCGAGATCCAGATCCGTACCTTCGAGATGCACCGCACCGCTGAATATGGTATCGCTGCCCACTGGAAATATAAGGAGAGCGGCAGCGGACAGGTTGCGGCGGGCGATGAGGCGAAGAAATTGAGCTGGCTGCGCCAGATCCTTGAGTGGCAGCAGGATATGTCCGACAACAAGGAATTCTTAAACGCCATCAAGAGCGACCTTGATATGTTCTCCGACAGCGTGTACTGCTTTACACCAACCGGAGATGTAAAGGCTCTGCCGAGCGGTTCCACACCGATCGACTTCGCTTACTCGATCCATACGGCTGTCGGAAACAAGATGGTGGGCGCCAGAGTCAACGGAAAACTCGTAAATATCGACTATGTGATCCAGAACGGCGACCGGATCGAGGTCATGACATCCCAGAACTCCAAGGGACCGAGCCGTGACTGGTTAAGTCTCGTAAAGAGCAGTCAGGCGAGAAACAAGATCAACGCCTGGTTCAAGCAAGAGCGGAAAGCGGACAATATCTTAAAGGGCCGCGACCTGATCGACCGCTACTGCAAGGCAAAGGGAATCAACTTCTCCGATATCAATAAACCGGAGTTCGTGGATAAAGTCTTAAAGCGCTACGCTTTCCAGGACTGGGATTCTGTTCTGGCTTCTGTGGGCCACGGCGGCTTGAAAGAGGGCCAGGTCATCAACAAGATGATCGAGGAGCGCACAAAGAAGATGAAACGCGAGGTGACCGACGCGACGATCCTCGACGCCATCGGTGAGAATAACAAACCGGCGGTGGTTCCGATCAAGGGCAGCAAGTCAAAGAGCGGCATCATTGTAAAAGGAATCCATGACCTTGCGGTCCGCTTCTCCAAGTGCTGCAGCCCGGTTCCGGGTGACGAGATCGTCGGCTTCGTGACGAGAGGCCGCGGAATTACGATCCACAGAACAGACTGTATCAACGTCTTAAATCTCCCGGAGATCGAGAGAAGCCGCCTGATCGACGCGGAGTGGCAGGGCGTTGAGGAGGACAACAGTGCCGCAACGTACACCACAGAGATCTCGATCTTCGCGAACAACCGGATCGGCATGTTCGTGGATATCTCCAAGATCTTTACGGAGCGCGAGATCGACATCAAGACCATGAGTTCCCGTGTGAATAAACAGGGCAAGGCAACGATCACCATGAGCTTCGATATCCATGGCATCGAAGAATTAAACAACCTGATGGCAAAGCTCCGCCAGATCGAGGGCGTGCTGGATATTGAGAGAACCACAGGCTGATAAAAATTTAGATGAATCTGCATTAAAAAATAAAAGGTCTGCCGGAGGTATTACGGACGGTGGACCTTTTTATACACAGACTTTTGACGGAGGAAAGTAAGATATGAGCGAAATTCGCATCAAGTCCCTGGTAGTCGGCATGGTCGGAACGAACTGCTACCTGGTCTATGATAATGAGACGAAAAAAGCTGCCGTTGTGGATCCGGGCGACAGCGCCGATAAGATCGCCAATATGGCGGTTTCTTTAGGATTAAAGCCGGAAGCGATCCTTTTGACCCACGGCCACTTTGACCATATGATGGCGGCGAAGGACTTGAAAGAGGCATGGAATGTGCCGATCTACGCGTGTGAAAAGGAGATCGAGGTCCTGTCTGACAGCAGAAAAAGCCTCGTTGCCAGCTATTACAGAGAGCCCTATACGATCACACCGGATGTGACCGTGAAGGAAGGCGACGAGCTTTCCATCGCAGAATTTACATGGAAGGTATTTGAGACGCCGGGACACACCATCGGTTCCTGCTGTTACTATATTGAAAAAGAGGACGTTCTCTTCTCCGGAGATACCCTGTTTGCCGGTTCCTACGGCCGCACGGATTTCCCGACAGGAAGCGGACGCCAGATCGCGGAATCCGTGAGACGCCTGCTCTCCACTCTGCCGGATGATACGATGGTATATCCGGGCCATATGGACGCGACGACCATCGGTTTTGAAAAGAAGTATAATCCTCTTTCGGGGGCAATGAGATGATTGGAATTTTATTAAACGATACCGCTTATGAACAGGATATCCGGGAGCTTTTGATGGCGTTTTATCCGGGCGAAACCTTTGTCCATGAGAAACAGGACGACGTGGATTTTTATGTGGAAGGAACCTGCACACAGAGTGCGGATGAGACGAGATTTGGCTTGAAAATCATGACTCCGGCAGGCGAAACTGAGGACGAGACCGTATTCCCCATCGATTACGATGTACGGTTAAACGCGAAGACAACGATCAAAAAAGAGCTCTACGGCATGTTGAAAAAGCGCACTGGAAAGGAACTCCCCTGGGGAACACTGACCGGTATCCGCCCGACGAAGATCGCCATGACCAGACTGGACCACGGCGAGGATGAGGAAAGCATCCGCAATTTTATGCGGGATATGTACCTGACAAGCGAGGAAAAGATCGACTTAAGTGTCGAGGTTGCGAAACGGGAGCGGGAACTTTTAAGTCATATCGACTACGAGACGGGATACAGCCTCTATGTGGGAATTCCGTTCTGCCCGACTACCTGCCTCTACTGTTCCTTCACCTCCTATCCGATCGGGGCCTGGGAGAAGAGGGTCCATCTCTATCTGGAAGCGCTGTTTAAGGAACTGGACTATGTGGCAGAAAAGATGAAGGGACGCACCCTGGATACGATCTACTTTGGCGGCGGTACCCCGACATCCTTAAAGGCGGAGGAACTGGATCTCCTGCTCACGAAGATCGAGAATACCTTTGACCTCTCAAAGGTACAGGAATTTACTGTGGAGGCAGGACGCCCGGACAGCATTACAGAAGACAAGTTTAAGGTGCTCCGTGCCCACAATATCTCCAGAATCTCCATCAACCCGCAGACCATGAAGCAGGCGACCTTGGATCTCATCGGGCGTCACCACACCGTGGATATGGTAAAAGAAAAATTCCGCATGGCGAGATCCCTTGGATTTGACAACATCAACATGGACCTCATCATCGGACTTCCAGAAGAAGATATCGACGACGTCCGCAGTACGATGGAACAGGTCAAGGAGCTTGCCCCGGACAGCGTGACGGTCCACTCTCTCGCAATCAAGCGCGCGGCGAGACTCAATATCTTTAAAGAGCGCTACGCGAACTTGAAGATCCAGAACACCCAGGAGATGATCGATCTCACCGCGAAGTACGCCCGCGAGATGGGCCTGGAACCGTATTATCTGTACCGCCAGAAGAATATGGCCGGAAACTTCGAGAACGTCGGCTACGCGGCTCCTGGAAAGGCATGTATCTACAATATCCTCATCATGGAGGAGAAGCAGACCATCGTGGCCTGCGGCGCCGGAACTACTACAAAGGTTACATTCCCGGCGGAGAACCGGTTGGAGCGCGCGGAGAATGTGAAGGATGTGGCTTCCTATATTGAGAGGATCGATGAGATGATCGAACGAAAAGATAAGCTGTTAAGCAAGTTGGTTTAAATATACACTCTGCGATGACCGTAAGAAAATACATACCGACAGGCAGACATTTTCATCAAAAAATCAGTCTGGGTTCGGCATATAAATAGTTTTCATTTGAATCTATGTTAAAAAATAAGCTGTACACATGGAGTTTATTACTCCTGGTACAGCTTATTTTTTGATGTAAGATGTTTTAAGAAAGCACTATTATGCAAAAGCGCCTTCTTTTTACCACGTTTTTCTCATATACAAAAGTCCTGTAAGGTCCGCGAGGATCCAACCGATCGGGATCGCCATCCAGATTCCGGTCTCGCCGAGGAATGTGGCGGAGAGCACATAGGCGAGCACCACGCGGGTTCCGAGGGAGATCACAGTCAGCACCACGGACATCTCCGCCCGCTTGATCGCCCTGTAATATCCGTAGAGCAGGAACAGGCAGCCGATTCCGAAGTAAAACGCGCCCTCGATTCTGAGGTAACGGACGCCGGAAGCGATGACGGCTGTCTCCGCGGAACTCACGAAGATCTGCATGAGCGGTGCCGCGAAGGCGAATACAAGGGCTGAGATCACAAGGCTGAAGACCGTGCTGATAGCAAAAGATTCCTTTGTTCCCTGACGGATCCGGTCTTTGTTGCCCGCGCCGTAGTTCTGGGCGATGAAGGTCGAGTAGGCGTTTCCGAAGTCCTGAACCGGTAGGTATGCGAAGGTATCGATCTTTACCGCCGCCGCGAAGGCCGCCATCGTCGTCGCGCCGAAGCTGTTTACAAGGCCCTGGACCATGAGGATTCCGAAGTTCATGACGGACTGCTGCAGGCAGGTCAGGGAAGAAAGTCCGGCGATCTCTTTTAAGATGTTCCGGTCAAACCGAAGGTCTTTTCTCTCCGGGAGAAGATTCCGGCAGCGGAAAAGGACGTAAAGCAGGATGCCGATTCCTGACACATACTGAGCGAAGATCGTAGCATAAGCCGCGCCGGCGATGCCCCAGTGAAATACTGCGACGAATAAAAGGTCCCACGCGATGTTCAAGATGGCAGATACCGCCAGAAACACAAGGGGAACCGTGGAATTTCCCAGGGCTCTTAAGAGGCAGGAGAAGAAATTGTAGAGGGATGTGGCGAGCAGGCCTGCAAAGATGATCATCAGGTACTCCCGCATACCGCCCCAGACCTCCTCAGGAACCCGCAGGAAGCTTAAGATCGGATCAATGAACGCATAGACCACCACATTCAAAACCACCGTCACGGCGAGGATGAGACCGCATGCATGGGCAATAGAGGACTTCAAGGCCTTCTCATCGCCTTTTCCACGGTAAATGGAGAACAGGGCACCGGAACCCATGCTGAGTCCCAGAAAGATCGAGGTCAGAAACGTCATCAGGGTGTAGGACGATCCCACCGCCGCCAGGGCGTTTTTTCCCAGGACACGGCCGACGATCAGGGTGTCCGCGATGTTGTAAAACTGCTGCAACAGGTTTCCCGCCATCATCGGCAGGGCAAATAAAAGAAGGGATCGTGAGATGCTCCCTTTTGTAAGATCATGATACATGGAAAACTCACTCCGTTATCATTACTGCGGGACATTCGCGGCTGTGTTTCCTGCCGTGATGCCAGTATTCTAATGATAACATGCAGGATCCATTTTTACAACCCAGACGCTGCTTTTCCAGATAAATGAACAACGGCAGGAATCATATTTTCGAGATTCCTGCCGTCTGTCAGTTTCATATTCGATTTTAGATCACGCCTGTCGCCTTTAAGATGATCTGGGCGATGATCGTGGATCCGAGGAATGTTCCCGCGAAAGTGAATAGCGCTACGACCACGATCGCAAGTCCCTGTTTCTTGAATGTGTCCACGTCTTTTCCGATGGAGATTCCGGCATATGCAAGAATCGGAGTACAGAGCGGGAGAAGTCCGATCTTTCCGATCTGTTCGATCGCGTAATCAGCGATCGGGCTGACACCCGGAACTGTGATTAGGATCGCTACAAACGAGATATAGGCGATCGCCGGAAGGTTCTTCGGTGAGACTTTGTTGATCAGTTCGTAAATGATACAGCCCACCAGTGTGCACGCAAGAAGAAGCACAAGTCCCGGCACTGCCTCAAGCGGGGTTACCGGCTTTCCGGTTTTTGATGTACTGATAAAATTGCCGATGGATGCAAAAACGCATACAAGGACAAGACATTTGATTCTTTTAAACCATACTGCTGCGTCCATATGGATCCCTCCTATTCTTCCCCGGCTTCTTTGACTTTCACCTTAGCGCCGATCGGGAGTCCGTCTTTATAATGCTTGTTGTTCTTCGTGAACAGCTTATACATGAATTCACACATCGGAAGCGCGATGAAGATACTCATATAAAGACCATCCACACTGCTCAGCATGTTCGAAGTTGCCGCATAGGCAGTGATCTCCGCTTCCATATCCGGATATGCCTCAACAACCGCCGCAAGGCTAGCAGAAAGCATGGATGCAGAACCTGTTCCGCACGCCATTCCGAGCGCATACGGGTGGAAAATATTTAAGGAACAGAGCAGGGAAACAAAGATACCGTTGAACATGGTTCCAAATACAGTACCTGTGATATATCCGCCCATAACACCGATTCCCTCATCAGAGTCGAGACCATATTTATCAGCAACGACTGCAAGGGAGCTCTCTCGGGAAATAGAGAATGAAGTTCCGATTGCCGCGCGCCCCATATGGAATACAAATACAGCGATCGGAAGCGCTAAAATCGCGGTACCCAGGTTTCCAAATTCCTGTAAGATCAGCGCAGGTCCGGCTTTGACAACCGCGCCGAGGTTCGGTCCGATCGTGGACGCGATCTTTGCGGTTAACAGCATAACGCTGATTCCGATATACGGTGACGCTTCTGTCATCATCTTCTGTGGGATCAGTTTTGCGATTCCGAGGATCGCTCCAAGGATCAGCACATACAGCATCGGAAACAGTGAGAACGACAAAGGCCCGAAACTGAATTTTTTGGTGCCGATAAATTCGGCAATTACGGTGAGTACGAAAGCAAGCGCATGGATACGCCAGTCTGCCATATGCTCTTTCATATTCAATCCCTCCTTTTTTGTTTTAGCCTCTGCATGTTTCACTTTTGCTGAAATTGCGTGACCTGTCAGCATTTTTTTCGCAGAAAGATCCGTCCCTTTTCCACAAACATTTGTCCGCAACGCAGAAACAATTTAACATTGATTTTATCAGATTTCCCCCAAAATGCAAGCATTTTTTTGTCGAATAAGGCGAAAAAGCGTCCGCGCCTCATGCTTTTCCCATAGTGCGCAAACGCTTTTTTGATATTTCATATTATGGAATAGATTCTGTGATATGGAATCTATGAAGTTTCCTTTGTCATCATCACATTCATATACTGGTACGGGATCTCGATTCCCTCTTTATCAAATGTGAGCTTGATGGACTCCGTGATGGACCACTTCGCCGACCAGTAATTTTCACAGGTCGTCCAGCCTCTGGCGCTCAATACAACACTGCTGTCCCCCAGCTCGTCCACAACGACCTGGACCGGCTGATCCTTCATGATCCCCGGATTCTCCTCGAAGATCTTCTTTAAAACATTCTTCGCCTTTAAGAGATCAGAGGAATATCCGATCCCCACATTGATGATCAGGCGGCGTTTGCCTGCTCTCGTGAGATTTGTGAGCGGCGCGCTGGACACAGAACTGTTCGGGATCGTGATGACCCGGTTGTCCGTCGTCAGGAGTGTCGTGTATACAAGTCCTATGGACTCGACAGTTCCCTCGCCGGAACTTGTACTGATATAGTCCCCCACTTTAAAGGGCTTTAAGAGCAGGACCAATGTTCCGCCAGCGAAGTTCGAGAGCGTATTCTGCATCGCCAGGCTGAATGCCAGGGTTACGGTACCGATGACCGCCACGAAGGAGGTCGTCTTGATTCCCAGCTGGTCCGCCGCCATGAATACCATGACACCGAATAAAACTGCGTGGAGCAGCATGTCCAAAAACTTCTTTAATGTGATCTCCACCCCGGCGCGGTCCATGATCTGGCCTGCTGCCCTGCGGGCGATCTTTATTACCCGCAGACCCACAAATACGATGACTGCCGCCCAGAAGACTCTGGTTCCGTATTTGATCAGGGTCGCGGTGAGTAAATCTAACGCATTTTCTTTCATGTCATTTCACCTGTTGTTTTCCGGACATTTCTGTCCTGTATTTAATTTCTGCGCTGTCTGCCAGAAACCGGCTGTAAAAGTGTCGGCCGGTGCTGCCAGCAGGGCACAATTTTAGTGTCCTCTCTTCGTCTGGCTCTCCCTCGCCGTCTTTATAATGTGACCCACCTTCTCGGAGATCACATCCAGCGGACTCGTTGTCGTCTTTGCGGACGGCTGCTTTGCCGGGCGTTTTCTCTTCGCCGTCTGTTTCTTTTTCTCCGTCACCGGCTCTTCCTCATAGGGCGTGCAGGAGAATACAGCCACAGACATCGGCGCGAGGTTGATGGCGATGGAGTTCTTTCTCGTATCCCACTCCTCTTTCTTCGACATCTTGACTCTCGGATTCGTCATGCCGCTGCCGCCGAACTGCTTCGCGTCACTGTTTAAGATCTCCTTGTACTTTCCGGCAAACGGAACGCCGAGGCGGAATTTCTCATGTTCCACCGGAACAAAGTTGCAGACAAAGAGAAGTGTCTCTTCCGGCTTCTCCGTCTTTCTCTCGAAGATCACGATGTTCTCGTCATTGTATGTACAGTTGATCCACTCGAAACCTTCCGGCTCATAATCCATCTTGTAGAGCGCCGGCTGTGTCCGGTATAAGTGGTTCAACGTCTTCACATAGTCCTTCATCTGGCTGTGGATGTCATACTTTAACAGTCCCCATTCCAGACTCGCCTTCTCGTTCCACTCGTCCATCTGGGCAAAATCCTGACCCATAAAGAGAAGTTTCTTTCCCGGATGTCCCATCATGAATCCGTAAGCGGTGCGGAGGTTCGCGAACTTCTTCTCCTGGGTATCCCCCGGCATCTTTCCTGCCATGGAACCTTTTCCGTGGACCACCTCATCGTGGGAGAATACCAGGACAAACTTCTCGCTGTAGGCGTAGAGCATGCTGAATGTCAGCTCCCCGTAATGGTCATGGCGGAAGTACGGATCGCACTGCATGTAATCCAGGAAATCGTTCATCCAGCCCATGTTCCACTTAAAGTCAAAGCCAAGCCCGCCATCATTCTCATCGCCGGAGACCTTCGGCCAGGCCGTGGATTCCTCCGCGATCAGGACGGAGCCTTTCGTATCTCTCGCGTAGATGGAATTTAAGTGCTTTAAGAACTCCACTGCTTCCAGGTTCTCGTTTCCGCCGTAGATGTTCGCGACCCACTCCCCGGCGTTCTTTCCGTAATCCAGGTACAGCATGGATGCCACCGCGTCCATCCGGATTCCGTCGGCATGGAACTCTTTCGCCCAGTACAAAGCGTTGGAGATCAGGAAGTTCGATACCTGCGGACGTCCATAATTGTAGATCAGCGTTCCCCAGTGCGGATGGGATCCCTGGCGCGGGTCCTGGTGCTCGTAGAGGCATGTCCCATCAAAGGCAGCAAGACCGTGGGCATCCCGCGGGAAATGCGCCGGAACCCAGTCCAAGATCACGCCGATCCCCTCGCTGTGCATATGGTCCATAAAAGCCTTAAAATCATCCGGAGTTCCAAACCGGCTCGTCGGCGCGTAGTAACCGGTAACCTGGTAGCCCCAGGACTCATCAAGCGGATGTTCCATCACCGGAAGCAGCTCCACATGGGTGTATCCCATCTCTTTTACATAGGCTGCCAGTTTCTCGGCGATCTCCCTGTAATTGTAGAACTGGCTACCGTTGATGTCCTCGCCGTTCTCATCCTGTGCCACCGGTTTCTGCATCCAGGAACCGAGATGAACCTCATAGATGGACATCGGGGAATCTTTCAGGCGGTCTTTCGCCGCCGCCCGCTCCTTGATCCACTCGTCGTCGTTCCATTTATACCCGGACATGTCCCAGACAACGGACGCCGTATTCGGACGCAGCTCCGCGTAGTTTCCGTATGGGTCCGCCTTCAGCATCGGGAGTCCGGCCTTCGTCTTGATCTCATATTTATAGATCGCGCCGGGTTTCAGCCCCGGGATAAAGATCTCATAGATTCCGGACGGGCCCCGCTTTTTCATCTGGTGGCGTCTTCCGTCCCAGAAGTTAAAGTCTCCCACAAGGCTGACACGCATGGCATCCGGCGCCCAGACCGCGAAGTGTACGCCCTCGATCCCAGCTTCCACCGCCGGGTGCGCGCCCAGCTTTTCGTAGGAATCGTAGTAGATTCCGGCGTTGAATTTCCGCACCTCTTCCTCGGTAAACGCGGTGTGGAACTGGTAGCTGTACGGGTCTACGATTTCCTCGCTGTCCCCGTCCGTGTAGGTGATGCAGAAATGGTACGGGACAAGTTCTCTCCGGTCCTCTAAAAGCACCGCGAAAAAGCCGTTCTCATCCGCCATCTCCATCGGGAACAGTTCCTCCCCGATCTTCACGGAGACCTTCTCGGCGTTCGGCAGAAATGCCTGGATCAGTAGACCTTCTTTTATCACATGTTCCCCGAGAAGCCGTCCCGGATCACTGGCCTCCGAATAGACGAGTTCCTCGATTCCAGCCCAGTCCATCAGATCGTATAAGATTTTTTCCATTAAACATTCCCCCTGTCGCGGTCATATGGCGTTTCCCCTGCCATATCCCGCAAGAATTACATCTGACCAGCAGATATTTCCGTTTCAAATCTTAACAATATTTTAACATCTTCACTCCCGCGATACAAGTATTATTGTTCCTGTTTCGAACAGTAATCCCACAGCATCAGGTCCACCACTCTGCCGTATGTCTTCACGCCCTCGCTCTGTCCGTTGACCTTTAAATATGTATCATTCATCTTCGTGGACGCCTCGGCGACCTTCCCCTCGAACCTGGCCCAGAACCAGTTGTTTTCCTCTAGATCCGCCCGGACATGTTCCGGCAGCCGCATGTAAAGGTCCACATACGCCTCATAATCCTGTTTTGCCAGCGCGTTCCCCGCATAGATCCATCCCATGAGATAACCGCTGTACCGGAAGTCCTCGTCCTCTGAGCCGGTACATGCCAGATAGCCGATAAAGTTCGCCTCGTCCTCCCGCATGAACCCGGAAAGATGGGAAAGCTCGTGGCAGATCGTGTGGGGCAGGTTGTAGGAGACCATGTCCCGGTTGTAGTTCGCCTCCACGGTAAAGGGCGAGTAGATGCCCGCAAGCTGCTGCACTGAAAGGATCACGGAACATGTTACAGGCTTTGCCTTCGGGTACCTGACGGCTAATGCCGGCTGTTTTGTCCCTAAGAGTTCCATCGCCGACACGCCTTTCGTTCCAAGATCCTTCCAGGCGTTTTCGTCCTGCTCCAGCTCCGCTGCCGCGCTCTCCAGAGAATCCGTCAGCCATCCGCAGAGTTCCTTTAATTCCTTAAGATTCACGACGTCCTCCGCGGACATCCGCTCCAGAGTGGAAAAATAATAGGAAGAAAACGGTATCCGGTAATAATTGACGCCGCAGCATGCCGCGTAGAGGAATAAAAGAAGCGCGATATAAAACATAAGACCGGTCACAAGGTTTCTTAGGCAGGTCCTGCTTCTTCTGACAACGGTCATGATCAGGGCACCCCCAATCACGAGCACCGACACGTAGAGCCCGAATTCCACCACAGAAAAGGGGAATATGCCGAAAAAGCCGCCGATCACGCCGGACAGTCCCCGGTAAATATGGACCGCGTACCATTCCGCGAATCCCTTTCCGCTTCTCGCGGCGCATAAAAGCAAAATCGCTGCGGCAGCCAGCACCGCAGACGCTCTCCGAAGTGTTTTCATCCTGCGTTTCCTTCCTTTTTGTCTGTTCCGGAGATGATATTCAAAAAACTTCCTTACCTTTTTCGAAAATCCCTTGCGAAACTTGACAATTTATCATAAACTCTTTATTGTATGCATACGGGCACAACATTTACTTTTACAGTATATCTTTCCCGTAAATATTAGTCAAACGAGGTTACCATCATTTATATGGAAAATAACGAAAAAGAAAAGAAAGAAAAAACAGGCTGGGTGGCGGAGCTCATCAGCTGGGTACAGGTCCTTGTATCTGCCGCCGTCATTGCCTTCGTTCTCACGACCTTTGTTATCGCAAACAGTGAGATTCCCACCGGTTCCATGGAAAACACCATCATGGCAGGCAGCCGTGTCATCGGCTCCAGACTCCACTATAAGTTCTCCGAACCGGAACGCGGTGATGTAGCGATCTTCGTCTTTGGCTGGCAGTGTCCGCAGTGCGGCGCGATCATAGAGGGTGACAAGCAGGATACATGCCCGGCCTGCGGTTCCGAAGTCGGAAAAAGCGGCCACACGATCTACTATGTAAAGCGTGTGATCGGTATGCCTGGCGATGTCATCGATATCGTGGACGATCAGGTCTACTTAAACGGATCTGACACACCGCTCGACGAGCCGTACCTCGCAGAAGCGATGAACCAGCATGAAACTTACCATTTTGAAGTTCCGGAAAACTGCTACTTCATGATGGGCGACAACCGAAACTACTCCCTGGATGCCCGCTACTGGCAGAACCACTACATTTCCAGAGATAAGATGGTTGCCAAGGTATTCTTCGAATACTTCCCGACACCAAAGGTAATCCACTAAGGTGGAATCCGGCATATATCATTTACTTATACACAGGAGACAGATTATGAAAAAGGTTGTAAAGTTTGGCGGCAGCTCCCTTGCAAGTGCCCGTCAGTTTAAAAAGGTAAAGGCGATCATCGAAGCCGACAAGACCCGCTGCTATGTCGTTCCGTCAGCACCGGGAAAGAGAGACAGCAAAGACACAAAAGTAACAGACATGTTATACCAGTGCTACGACGCTGTCTGCGCAGGCCAGAGCTACAAGCGCATTCTCGACCAGATCAAGAAGCGCTACACCGACATCATCGATGGTCTTGACTTAAACTTAAACCTTGATTTCGAATTCTCGAAGATCGAGGAGAACTTCTTAAAGAAAGCCGGACGTGACTACGCGGCTTCCAGAGGGGAATATTTAAACGGTATCATCGCGGCAAATTACCTCGGCTTCACTTTCGTTGATGCCGCAGACGTGATCCGCTTTGACGCGGACGGAAACTTCCTCTCCGAGGAGACAAACGAGGAGATGCGCGAACATCTCGCTTCCTTAAAGCAGGCTGTTATCCCGGGATTCTACGGCGCTAAGCCGGATGGGACGATCCACACCTTCTCCCGCGGCGGTTCCGATATCACAGGTTCCATCGTAGCCCGCGCGATCCAGGCAGACCTCTACGAGAACTGGACCGACGTTTCCGGTTTCCTTGTGGCTGACCCGAGAATCGTTGAGAACCCGGCTCCGATCGAGACGATCACCTACACAGAGCTTCGCGAGCTCTCCTACATGGGCGCAAGCGTGCTCCACGAGGACGCGATCTTCCCGGTAAGAAAAGAGGGAATCCCGATCAACATCCGCAACACAAACCGTCCGGAAGATCCGGGTACCATGATCGTCGAGAACACCAGCAAGCGCCCGCGCTTCACTATCACAGGCGTTGCCGGAAAGAAAGGCTTCTGCGCTATGAACATCGACAAGGCGATGATGAACTCCGAGGTTGGGTTTGGGAGAAAAGTTCTCGAGGTATTCGAGAAGAATGGAATCTCCTTCGAGCATATGCCGTCCGGAATCGACACCATGTCTGTTCTCGTTCACCAGGACGAGTTCCAGGAGAAAGAGCAGTCCGTTCTCGCCGGAATCCAGCGTTCTGTACATCCGGATGTAGTGACATTAGAGTCTGATCTCGCCGTGATCGCAGTCGTAGGTCGCGGCATGAAGGCAATGCGTGGAACTGCCGCGAGAATCTTCGCAGCCCTCGCCCACGCTAAGATCAACGTGAAGATGATCGACCAGGGATCCAGTGAGTTGAATATCATCATTGGAGTTGCCAATGATGACTTCGAGCCGGCGATCCGGGCGATCTATGATATCTTTGTAAAGACTGAATTATAATTCAAAATAGAATTTTCCCCGTATAGGCAGCGATTTGGGCCGCCTGTGCGGGGATTTTTTTGTGTAAAAAACATCCCTGCAAGTACGCATTTCACGCACCCGCAGGGATATTCCTATTTTATAATATTCTATTTACTGCGACTTAATTTCCTTCCACAGCGCGTTATACAGATCATCCGCCTCCGTTCCGAGATAACTGTAGACCTCAGAATTTTCCAGCTTATCCGTATCCGGGAATACCGATTTGTTTTCCTGATACTCCGGATCCAGGATCTCGAACGCTGCCTTGTTCGGTGTTGCGTAGGTAATGTACTCGAAGTTCTTCACCGCGATATCCGGGCGGCAGAGGAAGTTGATCCACTTCTCCGCGTTCTCTTTATTCTTCGCGTTGTCCGGAATCACCCAGGAATCGATCCAGATGTTCGTTCCCTCTTCCGGAAGAACATACTCGAGATCATAGTCGAGATCCAGAGTATCTGCCTCTTCCTGGAGGTATAACAGCTCGCCGGAGTAGATCACGCCTACCGCTGCCTCACCGTTTAACATCTTGTCGCGGACCTGATCCACAACGTAGGCCTGCACTAACGGTTTCTGCGCCAGGAGAAGCTTCTTTGCCTCCTCCAGCTCTCCTGCATCTGTGGTATTCATGGAATATCCAAGTTCCTTTAACGCTACCATAAACGCATCGCGGACGCTGTCCTGCATCAGGATCTCGCCCTTTAAGCGCTCATCCCAGAGATCCGACCACTTTGTCGGTGCCGGGACTCCAAGTTCTTCCAGCTTCTGGACATTGTAGATAATTCCCACGGTTCCCCATGTATACGGGACGGAATACCGGTTTTCCGGATCGAATGCCTTTGATTTTTCAATGTAGACCGGATCGATATTCGCGATATTCGGCACGTTCTCAAAGTTGATCTCGGCGAGAAGTCCGTTCTCCACCATCTTCTGGATCATGTAATCCGACGGACATACCACGTCGTAGTTGACGGCACCGGCCTCGATGACCGGATACATCTCCTCGTTGGTCTCGAAGAGATCGTATGTCACATGGATCCCGGTCTCCGCCTCAAACTCGTCGATCACGCTCTCATCGATATATTCGCCCCAGTTGTAAACATAAAGTTCATCCGAATGGGACGAGGAGAAATGCAGGTAACTCGTGTAGCACAGACTTCCGATAATCAGGAAGGATGCCAGCACGATGGCTGCCTTTCCGGTCCAGACCGGCTTTTTCCCCTTGTCCGGAACCGCGTTCGGTCCGAAGCTTCCGGCTCCCGCCTTCGCCTGGGGTTTTGCCGGGGCAAAGTTCGTGATGAGAAGCAGGGCGAGAACTGTCACGAAGATCACAGTGGACAGGGCGTACATGGACGGCTTGATGCCGCGGCGCACCTCACTGTAGATCAGGGTGGACAGGGTGTTGATTCCGGCACCTCTTGTAAAGTGGGTGATAATAAAGTCATCCAGTGACATCGTAAACGCCATCAGAAAGCCCGACAGCACGCCCGGCAGGATATCCGGGAATACGACCTTGAAGAACGCCTTCAAAGGTCCTGCGCCGAGGTCCATGGCCGCCTCGTAGGTGTTCCGGCTCGTCTGTTTGAGCTTCGGGAGAACGCTCAGCATGACATAGGGCACGTTGAACGTGATATGAGCAAACAGGATCGTCTTAAATCCCAGGGAAACTCCAAAAGCGATAAACATGAGCATCAAAGAGATACCCGTAACGATATCGGAGTTCAACATCGGGATGTTGTTGATCCCCATGCAGATCGTCCGCGGAAGCTTCTTCATCGCGGAGATTCCGATGGCTGCCGCCGTTCCGAGGATCGTTGCGATCAGCGCCGACAAAAACGCGATCAACAGCGTATTGTAGAGGGCGTCCATGATCGTGGCGCTCTCAAACATCTGTGTGTACCATTTTAAGGTGAACCCGCCCCACTGGGATCTCGATTTCGAGCTGTTGAAGGACAGGACCATCATGACGAGGATCGGTGCGTACAGAAAGATCAGTACCAGCACCAGATAAAAATCCTCAAAAAATTTCTTCAGTCTTTCTTTTGCGGTTTTCATCAGAATGCAGAGCCCTCCCCGTTCTTATCGTATTTTGCGATCATGGTCATACTGAGAAGGATGAAGATCATGAGCACCATGGAAAGTCCGGCACCGAGGTTCCAGTTGCTTCCCTTTGTGAATTCCTGCTCGATGACGTTTCCGATGAGCAGGATCTTGCTGCCGCCTAAGAGGTTTGAGATTACAAAGGTGGTGAGCGCCGGAACAAACACCATCGTGATTCCGCTGACGATTCCAGGAACGCTTAACGGAATCAGAATCTTTGTGAGCGTCTGGTAGTTGTCCGCCCCCAGGTCTCTCGCCGCGTTGATCACATTGTCATCGATCTTCGCCAGTGTATTGTAGATCGGCAGGACCATAAACGGCAGGAAGTTGTAGACCATGCCGAGGATGATGGCCGCCGGGGTGTTGATGATTGCAATATTCGGCAGGTGCAGGATCGTGAGGAACGTGTTGATCACGCCGTTCTTCTCAAGGAGTGTCTGCCATGCCATGGTTCTCAAGAGGAAGTTCATCCACATCGGAAGAATGAAGATGAATACCACAAAACTTCCTTTTCCGATATGGCGTTTTCTCAGGATCAGCGCCAGCGGATACGCTAAGATCAGGCAGATCACGGTGCTGACTCCGGCCAGTACCAGGGACAGCCAGAGCGCCTTCAAATGTTCCGAGGAACCGATGGCAAGGACATTCGCCAGGGTAAAAGCCCCGCTTCGGTCCGTGAGACCATAGTAGAATACCATGAGTAACGGGATCACCGTAAAACCTGCCATCCATATAATATAAGGATATGCCAGAAATCTGGACGCTTTTTTATTCATTGACTCCCACGGCCTCCTCGTCCTCGGACTCCGGCTTGTTCATGATCTGGATATCAAACGGATCCACATGAATGCCGACTTTCTGTCCGACCGGGAACATGTCCGTGCTGTGGACCAGCCACTCGTAGCCGTCCGGGGTCGTAACTTCCATCTCGTAGTGAACACCCTTGAAGATCAAGTGTGTGACAACGCCCTGAAGTGTGCCGTCCTCCGGCTTCACAAGGTCGATGTCCTCCGGGCGGATCACCACGTCCACAGGTTTATTGTTTCCGAATCCCTTATCCACACAGGCAAATTTCGCTCCGAAGATCTCAACCAGCTCGTCGTGGATCATCGTTCCGCCCACGATGTTGCTCTCGCCGATGAAGTCCGCCACGAAGGCGTTCTCCGGCTCGTTGTAGATCTGTTCCGGGGTTCCCATCTGCTGGATATAGCCCTGGTTCATGACAACGATGGTGTCGGACATAGTCAGCGCCTCTTCCTGGTCATGGGTGACATAGATAAAGGTAATTCCAAGTTCGTTTTTCAGACGGATCAGCTCGTACTGCATGTCCTGGCGGAGCTTTAAGTCCAGGGCGCCGAGCGGTTCGTCCAAAAGCAGGAGCTTCGGCTCATTTACAATGGCGCGGGCGATGGCGATTCGCTGCTGCTGTCCGCCGCTTAAGGAATCCACGCTGCGGTTCTCGAAACCGTCCAGGTTTACGAGTTTCAGCGCGTACTTGATCTTATCATCAATATAGCTCTTCGATTTGCCTTTGATTTTCAGACCGAACGCGATGTTCTCCGCGATACTCATGTGAGTGAACAGGGCGTACTTCTGGAACACTGTATTTAACTGGCGTTTATTCGGCGGTGTGTTTGTGATATCTTCGCCGTCAAAGATCACCTGACCTTTATCCGGCTTCTCGAAACCGCCGATAATTCTTAATGTCGTTGTCTTTCCGCAGCCGCTTGGACCAAGCAGTGTCACAAAGGAATTTTCCTTTACGGAAAGGCTTAAGTCATCGAGGATCAGATCCCCGTCATAACTCTTTGAAATGTGGGACAAATCAATGAGCGGATGCTCCATTCTTTTTTCCTCCTGATGTAAACAGATTTATAACTGCGCAGATAAAGCCCATCTTATATATTTACGCATGGTTTCCCCTTTCTGTCAATAGATTTCGGACCGGCTTTCGGAATAAATTTTCATGTCCATATCTTCTTTCATCCGATTCCCAGAGATTTTCAGATTTCGGTTAACAAACAGATCAGATTATGATAAAATGGGCGTATCTATGAAATTCCGAAAAGCGCCGGACGTTCCGCTTTTTGGAGAATCGAAAGTAAAGGGGAAATTACCTATGACTGGAAAATACATGGCCTATGTGGGCTCTTATTCCTACACAGGAAAGGCAAAAGGAATCACCGTATATGATGTGGATGTTGAAGCAGGAAAATTCATCTACCGCTGCGAAGTTGAGGTAGACAATTCTTCCTATCTGAAAGCGTCCCAGAACGGGCAGATCCTCTACTCTATCGCTGACGAGGGTGTTGTCGCGTTCCGCGTTCTTCCGAACGGAAGTCTCGCCCGCTTAAACAGCGCGAACATCAGAGGCATGCGCGGATGCCATCTCTCCACGAGCAAAAATGATGACTATATCTTTATCTCCGGTTTCCATGACGGAAAGATCACTGTCCTCAATTTAAACAAAGACGGTTCCGTTGGCCAGATCGCCGACGGTGTCTTCCACAAAGGTCTCGGTTCCGTTGCGGAGCGCAGCTTCCGCCCGCATGTGAGCTGCAGCCGCCTGACTCCAGACGAGCGTTTCCTGATGGTTGCAGATCTCGGAATCGATCAGATCAAAGTCTACCGTTTTGACCACAAGGACGGAAAGATCGTCTTAGTCGATACGATCCGCTGCGAGCTGGAATCCGCTCCGAAGTACTTTATGTTCAGCTCCGACGGACGTTTCTTCTATGTCCTCTATGAGCTGAAAAATATGATCGAAGTTTATTCCTATAAAGAAGGCGAGCGTGTTCCGGTCGTTGAGAAGATCCAGACGATCTTCTCCACAGGAACCGCCCCGAACCAGCTGACCGCGGCCTGCGCGATGCACTTATCCCCGGATGAGAAGCACTTATTCTGCAGCAACGCCGGAGACAACACGGTATCCATGTACGACCGCGACGAGGAGACTGGAATGCTGACCATGCGCTTCTGCCTCCCAATCAGCGGCGACTACCCGAAGGACATCGCGATCTTCCCGGACGGACAGCATCTCGCGTCCATCAACCATGACGGAAGTATTTCCTTCTTTAAGATCGACTATGAAAAAGGTCTTCTCGTAATGAGTGACCGCAGCATCGAGGTCAACGAGCCGAACTGCTGTGAAATTGTAAAGATTGGAGAATAATACAACATGGCAGCAGGTTCTACCATCGGTACCATATTTAGAGTTACAACATGGGGCGAATCCCACGGAAAGGCCATCGGCGTTGTGGTTGACGGCTGCCCGGCGGGTCTTCCCTTAGACGAGTCCGATATTCAGAAGCTCTTAGACCGCAGAAAACCTGGTCAGAGCCGCTTTACGACCCAGAGAAAAGAGGGCGATGAGGTCGAGATCCTCTCCGGCGTCTTCGAGGGAAAGACCACCGGAACACCGATCTCCATGATCGTCCGGAATACAGACCAGCGTTCTAAGGATTACTCCAATATCGCCTCCTGTTTCCGCCCGGGCCATGCGGACTATACTTTTGAGGAAAAATACGGATTCCGCGATTACCGCGGCGGCGGACGTTCCTCCGCCCGCGAGACCATCGGCCGTGTTGCCGCAGGTGCCATCGCCGAGAAGTTCTTAAAACAGTTAAATATTTCCGTTACCGCATACGCGAAGTCCATCGGACCGGTGGAAGTCTCCCCGGAGCGCATGGATCTCTCTGAGATCCAGAACAACCGGTTCTGTCTTCCGGACGCGGAGGCAGCAAGGGCGGCGGAAAATTATCTCGACCAGAAGATCGCCGAGTGCGACTCCGTCGGCGGTGTTGTCGAGTGTGTGATCTCCGGTCTTCCGGTAGGTCTCGGCGAGCCGGTATTTGAGAAGCTGGACGCGAACCTCGCGAAGGCGATCCTCTCCATCGGCGCCGTCAAAGGTTTTGAGATCGGAGACGGTTTTGCTGCCACAAAAGCCTGCGGATCTGACAATAACGATGAATTCCGCATGAACGGCGATAAGATTGTAAAGGAGACGAACCACGCGGGCGGCGTTCTCGGCGGAATCAGCGACGGAAGCGATGTGGTGTTCCGGGCTGCCTTTAAGCCGACCCCGTCTATCGCGAAGTCCCAGGAGACCGTCACAAAGGACGGCGAGAATATCGATCTCGTGATCCACGGACGCCACGATCCGGTTGTTGTTCCGAGAGCTGTCGTTGTTGTGGAATCCATGGCAGCCATCACCGCTATGGACATGCTTTTAGTGTCCATGACATCCAGGCTTGATCTCATCCAGCTGTTCTTTCAGGTAGAGAACGCGGATGACAGCGGCAATATTTAAATACGCGCATGAAACCGTGCTGTTTTTCTGGGCGGATTCAAAATAATATGTAACTGACGAATAACTCCCGGTTACACTATCACAATCATAGGAGAAGAAAGAAATGAAAATCGCAATCGCAAACGACCATTCTGCAGTAGAACTGAAGAACATCATCAAAGAGCATCTCGAGAGCAAAGGCTATGAGGTATTAAACCTCGGAACTGACTCCACAGAGAGCTGCGACTACCCGGTATACGGCGAGAAAGTCGGCCGCGCTGTCGCTGACGGCGAGGCAGATCTCGGTATCGCTATCTGCGGAACTGGTGTTGGTATCTCCCTTGCGGCAAACAAGGTAAAAGGCATCCGCGCATGTGTCTGCAGCGAGCCGTACACAGCAAAACTTTCCAGAATGCACAACAACTCCAACATCCTCGCGTTTGGTGCACGCGTCGTTGGAAGCGAACTGGCAAAGATGATCGTCGACGAGTGGCTTGGCGCAAGCTTCGAGGGCGGACGTCACCAGAGACGTGTTGATATGATCATGGATATTGAGAATAAGTAATTCTCATGTTATAATTATACTGTTGCCACCCCTAGACAGGCAAAGAAAGGGGGTGCTCCAATGGATAATCTCATATCCTTCTTAATCACTGTTGCGGCTGGTGTAACTTGTCACTACATCATCAAATGGTTGGACAGTGATACATAGGCAACCAGCCTGCGGCGATAAGCCCTGCCGTTCCAAAATTGGGAACAAAAACCCCCGAAGTCTGCACACTTCGGGGGTTTTGTTTTGTCTCCAACGGAAACTCATATCCTTTTGTCACTTGACATTATATCATATGAAATTTTCAAATACAATATTTCTCTTTAAAATTCTCTTATCTCCGGTTTGCCTTCTCCACATGAACGCTCTTACCTTTGATCTTCACATGGTTCATAGCATCCATAACGATATCCGCCTGGTCCTTCGGTACTTCTACGAAGGTGTACTTATCGTACATATCGATACTTCCCACAAGACGGCCCGGAATTCCGGATTCGCCCGCGATGGCACCTAAGATATCGCCCGGCTTCACGTTCTGGTTCTTTCCGAGGTTGATGAACAGTCTTGTCATGCCGCCTCTGGCATTCTTTCTGTCCACATACTCATCGTCATCGCCTCTTCCGCGTCTGCGTCCGTTTCTTCCGCGGTCATTTCTGCCGCCTCGGCGTTCGAGATCATCGAGGTCACGGAGCGGTCTTCCCTCATCCGCGATGTCCTCGTAATCATCGCCCATGGCCATCTTTAAGAATGCTGCCGCAAGCTCTAAGGAAGTGTAGTCCTCCGCTAACAGGCGCTTTTCGATAATGTCTGTCATGCGCTCTAAGTTGCTGTCCTCACCGATATGCTGCTGCACATCGTCTAAGATCTTCTCCGCCTTGATCGCGGTAACGTCGTCTAAGGACGGGATCGGCTGCGGAACGATCTTTGTCTTACAGAATCTCTGGATATCGCGGAGTTTGTAAACTTCGCTTCCCACCGCAAGGCTAAAGGCACGGCCCTCTCTTCCGGCACGACCGGTACGTCCGATCCGGTGTACATAGTACTCGTCATCCTGCGGAATATCGTAGTTGAATACGGCTTCCACATCATCAACGTCGATACCTCTCGCCGCAACGTCCGTCGCAACTAGGATCTCGGTAGCGCCGTTTCGGAAGCTTCCCATAACACGGTCACGTTGCTCCTGCTTTAAGTCTCCGTGAAGACCTTCCGCGAAGTAGCCGCGTCCCTGGAGCGCCTGTACCAGCTCATCCACCTGCTTTTTCGTATTACAGAACGCAACGGAAAGCTTCGGGGAGTAGAGATCCAGCAGACGGCACATAACTTCCACTTTATTTCTCGGTTTTACTTCATAATAATACTGGGTCACCTTCGGAACGGTCAGTTCTTTCTTTACGACCTGGACCATCTTCGGGTCTTTCTGGAACTTCTGGGCGATCTGCGCGATCGCGTGAGGCATTGTCGCGGAGAACATTACGGTCTGGCGCTCCTCCGGAAGCTCGCCGAGGATCGTCTCCATGTCCTCAAGGAATCCCATATTTAACATCTCGTCCGCCTCATCGAGAACCACGGTGTGGATCGCGTCGGTGCGGATCGTCTTTCTTCTCATATGGTCCATCACACGTCCCGGAGTTCCGACGATGATCTGGACACCGCCCTTTAAGGAACGGATCTGCTTTACGATCTCCTGTCCGCCGTATACCGGGAGAATCTTGATTCCGGACATGTACTTTGCGAGGCGGCGAAGCTCTTCCGCTACCTGGATCGCAAGCTCTCTTGTCGGGCAGAGGATCATTGCCTGTGTCTTTCTGTTTTCCGGATCCATCTTCATGAGAAGCGGGATTCCGAAAGCGGCTGTCTTACCGGTTCCTGTCTGGGCCTGACCGATCATATCGTGGCCTTCCATCTCAACCGGGATCGCCTGGGCCTGGATCGGGGACGCTGCCTCGAAGCCCATATCTGTAACTGCGCGGAGGATCCGCGGGTCTAAATTAAGTTCGTCAAATCTGATTGTTTCCATTCAATATCCTTTCTATATTACCTGCATAACGATTCCATGCCTCGGATATTTCTTCCTTACTTTTATATAACGACTCATCTGGATCTCCAGATCTCCATACCGGTCACAGAATTCTATATACAATGCTGACGGCTCATTGATATTTCAAGCCGTATAGGGTGCAAATGTAAAATATCTTATAACATAGGAAGGAAAAAGTCAAGCGACGATATCGAAAAACCCCGGAAAGGCCGGTACTTTTTTAAGTACCACGCCCTTTTCGGGGGTATATGCTAGTTCAAGCTAACTTTCCAGTAGGTCTGCGCACTTGCCGCGCTGACCGTAAAAACGAATATTACGCCTCTTTCTTACGGTAGCACAGATATCCAAACGCCGCCGCAACGCCCACCGCGTAGATCACAAAGGTGCAGGCAAACGGGAGTTTCGCGTTTACGGAGTAGATAAATCCAGCTGTCAGGGAACCTGCGATACTTCCTAAGGACTGGGTCGCGTTGAAGAATCCCATGACAAGGTTTTTCTGTTCCGGTGTCGCCTGGTTCGCCACCATGTTCTGGAGAACCGGGACGCTGACGGAGTAGCCCGCGTATACGAGGATACTGAACAGGATGAAGATTCCGATATTTACGGAGATCAAAGTTCCGATGGAAGCCAGCGCACAGAAGGTTGTGAGGACTACCATAGATTTCTTGACATTCGTCTTCTTAATGATCCAGATACAGAGGCTCATGTTGGCGATAAAGGATACGAAGCCAACACCCGCCTTGATGATTCCGTTGTAGGAGGAAGTCAGACCAAGCTGTGCCTTTAAATAGTAGTTAAACGCCTGGTCGAAACCGGTATTTCCGAAGTTGATGAAAATATTGATCGCGAACAGGAACACGAACGCCATGCACATGAAGTTTTTGCTGTCGATGAAGGCCTGGAACGGGTTCGCCTCTTTCATGAGTTTCTTTGCTGGAATATCCTTTAAGTTTGCGGTGCTGTCCGGCTCACAGATAAGGAAGAACGCAATAGCCACCGCAATCAAAGTTCCCGCCTGAACCAGGAACGCCAGACGCACGGAGAATTCACCTAAGAAACCGCCGACCATATATCCGAAGGCACTGGCAACGCTCTTGATCGTCGCGCTGTATGTCAGATATTTACCCTGGTCTTCCGGGTTTGACTTATTTACGATGTAAGTCAGGAAACTTACAAAGACACCGCCGGTAAAGAGACCCGCGAACATTCTCGCAAAAATGATCATCAGCTCTGTTGTCGCGTACGCGAACCATACCTGGGCCACACCGTACCCCATACAGCAGATCAGCAGGGAAAGTCTCGAAGAAATATAGTTATTGATCTTCCCCCAGAACGGCGACAGCAGAAAGTTCGTCATCAGCATTACCGCCAGAGCCACGCCAAACATATAGTCGTGGAGATGAAGGTTCTGGATGACCGTTGGTGTGACCGGGTGGGCAAAGTTAGCTGCCAGGTTGAATACGACCATGGCAGTGAAAAAGGCTGCAAATCTCAATTTGTACTTCATAGGCGGTTCTTCCTTTGTCTTAGATTTCAGTTTCCGCCTTCTGTCGTCCTTCACGTCCCGCCGAAACTGTTTTGTCTTTTCCGCGTTTTTGCTTTATTTTTGCAGAAAATTCACATAATTCAAGTTTAAACTTATATGCGCTGAATGTCAAGCTCAAACAACCGTATGTTCTCTGCAGGCGGTCTTTCCTATAAAGTAAAGAAAGACACCCCTAGTATCAGGATGTGTCTTTTTTCATTATTGCAGTTCTTCTATTTTCCCGGCATCTCTGCCATGATCTCTGCCATCTCTTTTAATCCTGTAAATACAGCGTCCGGCACTGTGTCTGCATTCTCCATGTCCCCGATCTTCGTTTCCCCGGAGAGCACCAGGATCCCGTGAGCCCCATTTGCCACACCGGTCTTCACATCGGTATAGAGGCGGTCTCCCACAAAAGAAATCTCTTCCCGCTCACTTCCCGTAAGAGCCAGAACCATGTCCACGGTCTCTTTAAAGGGTTTTCCTACATATTTCGGCTGCTTTCCTGTCGATAAGGAGATCGCCGCGCACATGGCACCGCAGTCCGGAATAAATCCGTCTCTCGTCGGACAGTTGATGTCCAGATGGGTCGCCAGGAACACCGCCCCGTTCCGGATATACGTGCATGCCCGCTCTAATTTCTCGTAAGTCAGCGTCATATCGAATCCGATGACCACCACATCCGGCATGTCCCTCGTGAGCAGGATCCCATTCTCCCTGAAGTTTTCCTCCAGATCCGGAGTTCCGACGAGATAGACTGTTTTTCCCGGGTAATATTCTTTCAGGTATTCGATCATCACATCCCCTGAGGTAATGATCTGGTCCCTGCGGATATGGCAGTTCATCTTTGCCAGCTTGTCGATATAGGTCTTCGGCGATTTTGAGGAATTATTTGTAAAAAATACATACCGTTTTCCGAGGCGTTCCACCTGCTTTAAAAAATCCAGGGATCCGTCAAGGATCTGCGTATCCAGATAAAAGGTTCCGTCCATGTCCAGGACGAAAAGTTCTGTCTCCTCTAAAAGTTTCTGTCTGTCCACGTTCCGATCTCCCCGTCTTATACCTTAAACCGGTAGCCGACGCCCCAGATCGTCTCGATGTACTGCGGTTTCGCGGTGTTCATCTCGATCTTCTCACGGATTTTCTTGATGTGGACGGTGACGGTGGCGATATCACCGATGGATTCCATATCCCAGATCTTGGAGAACAGCTCTTCCTTTGTGAAGACATGGTTCGGGTTCTGGGCAAGGAACGCCAGAAGGTCAAATTCCTTTGTCGTAAAGTTCTTCTCCTCGCCGTTTACATAGACACGGCGGGCTGTCTTATCGATCTTTAAGCCGCGGATCTCGATAATATCGTTCGCCGGAGTTCCGCTTCCGATGAGTCTCTCGTAGCGAGACAGATGCGCTTTTACTCTCGCTACCATCTCGCTCGGGCTGAATGGCTTTGTGATATAGTCATCGGCGCCGAGACCGAGGCCGCGGATCTTATCGATATCGTCCTTCTTTGCGGAGATCATGATGATCGGGGTGTTCTTTGTCTCACGGATCTTTTTGCAGATCTCGAATCCATCCACGCCCGGCAGCATGAGATCCAGGATAAAGAGGTCAAACTCCTCCGAGACCGCCCGTTTTAAACCGGCCTCTCCGTCATTTTCTATCTCAACCTCGAAGCCGGACAGTTCCAGATAGTCCTTTTCGAGTTCCGCAATACTCTCCTCATCTTCTACGATCAGAATTTTGCTCATATATTGTTCCTCCTGTTATGGGTCTTGTGCATTCCGACCCGTATTCAATTTCTCTGTTAGTTCAATTCAGCATCCGGCACTTTCATTGAAGCAGCGGATCTTACTGCGCGTCCCCCGCAATTTTCCTAAGCACAAAGTGAATCTCTGTTCCGACTCCCTGTTTGCTGGTGGCCCAGATCTTTCCGCCGTGGTCCTCGATGATCTTCTTTACGATGGAAAGGCCGATTCCGCTGCCGCCCTTGCTGGAGTTTCTCGAGGAATCCGTCCGGTAGAACCGGTCAAAGATATACGGGAGTTCTTTCTGACCGATACCTTTTCCGTTGTCCTCGATCTCGATCTGGACGAAATCGCCCACATCCAGGATCCGGATATTGATGATTCCATTCTTCTTGTCCATGTATTTTAAGGAGTTTCCGATGATATTGTTGATGACGCGCTTCATCTGTTCCGCGTCAGCGATCACCATCACGTCCTCGTCCACAAAGTTAAAGTAGCCGAGCTCGATTCCTCTCGCCTCCAGCTCCAGGCCCACTTCCTCCACGCAGTCGCGGAAGTAGTTTGCCACATTGATCTTCGAGAAGGTGTACGGGATCTTGTTTGTATCGATCTTCGAGTAGAAGGTCAGCTCGTTGATCAGTCGGTCCATATCGTTCGCCTTGTTGTAGATCGTCCGGATATATTTATCCCGCTTCTCCGGCGAGGATGCCACACCTTCCATCAGACCTTCCGCGTATCCCTTGATGGCGGTGATCGGGGTCTTTAAGTCGTGGGAGATGTTGCTGATCAGCTCCTTGCTTTCCTTATCATACTGGATCTTTTCCTCCGTGGATTCTTTCAGACGGATCCTCATCTCCTCGAAGTTCTGGCAGAGCTGTCCGATCTCGTCATCGTCCTCCACGTCGAGAGTGAAGTCCAGGTTTCCGTCACGGATCTGCTTCGTCGCCTCCTGGAGCTTTCCGATGGGCCATAAGATCGACCGGTAGACCCAGGCCGTCAGCATACCGCCAGTGATGAAGAGGATCAGGACGCTGCTGAAAAACATCTCTGTGACTAGGGATTTCACCTCTGGGATCACGTCCACAACGTTCGTCACGAGGTAGACTGCGATCCGGCTTCCGTCCGCCAGCTCGAATTCTCTCTGTTTGATCAGATGTTCCGTATTTTTATCGAGATAATTGCTCCAGGAATCAGAGTCATTGACTTCGGAGTAATCGGAGATCTCCCGCTCCAGCCCGGATGCCGCCTCGTCGTTTCCGGAATAGATCAGGCTGCCGTCATCCGTCACCATCAAGAAGGAATGTTTTGCGGTCATACGGTCGTTTAAATCACTCAGATAGGACTGGTCTGTAAACATCGACGGATCTTTCTTGATGTCTTCTTCGATCTCTCTCTGGATACTCTCGGTAAGGTGGCTGAACACTCGGATCGACGCGCCGGCGGAGAGATCCACCTGTCCGACATCATACGTCTCCCGGAATACCCGGTTCTGATAGGAACTGAGTCCCATGATCGCAATGTAGATCAGGAAGATCGGTACCACCGTGATCGTTAAAAATGTGATGAGTAATTTTGTACGTATTTTCATGAGCGGCTGCGCGCTCCCTTCTTAGATTTCGTCCGGCAGTTTTGGGGATCTATCTGCAGACAGGACTATCCTGTCCATGCGCAGACACTGCCATATGATAAGTATAACACAACTCAGAAGGGGAATTTATAAAAGTATTCTAAAATGTGAAATTGCTGTCAAAGACAGGCATATCATTTCCTCTCTCTAATACAGGAGTTCGCGAAATGCCATTATATGGTACAAAAAGCGGCACAGTCCCTGAAAATCCAGTAAACTGCGCCGCAGCTATTCCAGATCACTCTGTGCCGCGCACATTCATGATCTGCATATTCTCTTTATCGATTACAGATATTTCTTTAAATCCTCAACCTTGTCAAGCTTCTCCCACGGAAGATCGATATCAGTTCTTCCGAAGTGGCCGTATGCTGCGGTCTGCTTGTAGATCGGACGGCGGAGGTCAAGCATTTTGATGATTCCTGCCGGACGGAGGTCGAAGTTCTCGCGGATGATCTCAACTAACTTCTCGTCGGAAACTTTTCCAGTTCCTTCTGTCTCGACCATGATGGATGTCGGATGAGCAACACCGATTGCGTAGGACAGCTGGATCTCACACTGGTCAGCAAGTCCTGCAGCAACGATGTTCTTTGCAACGTAACGTGCCGCGTAAGCTGCGGAACGGTCTACCTTTGTGCAGTCCTTTCCGGAGAAAGCTCCGCCGCCGTGACGAGCGTATCCGCCGTAGGTGTCAACGATGATCTTTCTTCCTGTCAGTCCGCTGTCTCCGTGCGGTCCGCCGATTACGAAACGGCCTGTCGGGTTGATGAAGAACTTGGTGTTCTCATCTACCATCTCCTGCGGAAGGATCTCGTCGAATACATATTTCTTGATGTCCTCATGGATCTGCTCCTGAGTCACGTTCTCGTCATGCTGTGTGGAAAGAACAACTGCGTCGAGGCGGAACGGCTTTCCGTTCTCATCGTACTCAACAGTAACCTGAGTCTTTCCGTCCGGTCTTAAGTACGGAAGAGTTCCGTTCTTTCTTACCTCTGTGAGACGTCTTGCGAGCTTATGCGCAAGAGCGATCGGGTACGGCATGTACTCCGGTGTCTCGTTTGTAGCGAAACCGAACATCATACCCTGGTCACCAGCGCCGATTGCGTCTAACTCGTCGTCTGTCATGTTGTTCTCTTTCGCTTCAAGCGCCTTGTCAACGCCCATAGCGATATCGCTGGACTGCTCGTCGATCGCAGTGAGAACACCGCAGGTATCGCAGTCAAATCCATATTTTGCACGGTCATAACCGATCTCACGAACTGTCTCGCGGACGATCTTCTGGATGTCCACATATGCCTTCGTTGTGATCTCGCCCATTACCATAACAAGACCTGTTGTTGTGCATGTCTCACATGCAACACGGCTCATCGGATCCTGCTCCATTAACGCGTCGAGGATCGCATCGGAGATCGCGTCGCACATTTTGTCCGGATGTCCTTCAGTTACGGACTCGGAAGTAAATAATCTCTTTTCCATTGTAACTCCTTTCAAGTTGTAGGCAGGCCGCACCTGCACCCGCAGTTACGGCAAAACAAAAGTCCGCTCAATGCTAAGCGGACTTGACTCGTTTCCATAGGTCAAATCCTCTTATTGCTCGATTTACTCGCTCAGGTTGGCACCTTCCTGCCCTCTCGCGTCCGCGATTAACAGGGGTTGCCGTGACTTCACTGGTCCTATGTACCTCCATCACTCTGAATAAGGGATATTGCGAACTTTTTTAGTTTTTATGCATCGTAAGTCTTCTATGAAATGACTCACGGACTGTATCTTATACGATTCCGCCCGGAATGTCAAGCAGGAATCGCAAAAAAGCCCGAAAATTCTGGGAAATCGGGAAAATTTCCCGCTATTCCCGGATCCTCGGGCTTTCAAATTCTTATCAGCCGACTCTCAGTCTGAATTTCTGGGCTTCCTTCTCGGAATCCACGCGCTCGATCACAGCGCCGAGGGAGCGGAGCTTCTCTTCGAAGTTCTCGTAACCGCGCTCTACATAGCCGATCTCATCCACGGTAGTATATCCGTCCGCGGCAAGACCTGCAAGCACAAGAGCCGCGCCTGCGCGAAGATCCGGAGCAACGACCTGGGCACCTGTAAAGTTTCCGACACCGTCAACGATCGCGACGCTGCCTTCGACCTTGATGTTTGCGCCCATGCGGGAAAGTTCATCCACATATTTAAAGCGGTTCTCGAAGATACTCTCCGTTACCACGCTCGTTCCGGCTGCCAGGGCAAGAGCCACGGTCATCTGCGGCTGCATATCCGTCGGGAATCCCGGATACGGAAGAGTCTTGAAGTTCATGTGACGCTGTTTCGGCTTTCCGACAACACGGATCTCCTCGTCGAACTCGACGACCTCGCATCCCATCTCCGTAAGCTTCGCGGAGATTGCTTCCAGATGCTTCGGAATTACGTTCTTTACGGTAATATCACCGCGGGTGATCGCTGCGGCACACATGAATGTTCCGGCTTCGATCTGGTCCGGAATGATCGAATAGTTTGTTCCATGAAGACGTCTCACGCCTTTGATACGGATCACATCCGTACCTGCGCCCTTGATATTCGCGCCCATGCTGTTTAAGAAGTTCGCGACATCAACGACGTGGGGCTCTTTTGCCACGTTCTCAAGGATCGTCTCGCCTTCCGCCATCGTTGCGGCCATCATGATATTGATGGTAGCGCCGACGGATACGACGTCAAGGTAGATGTGGCTCGCCACAAGATCGATGGCGTGAGCCACAACTGCACCGCGGACGATCTTTACATCGGATCCCAATGCGCGGAATCCCTTTAAGTGCTGGTCGATCGGACGGCTTCCGATCGTACATCCGCCCGGAAGCGGAACTTCCGCACTCTTATATTTTCCAAGAAGCGCGCCAATAAAATAATATGACGCACGAATTTTTCTCATGTGCTCATCTTCCACGGTTACGGCGTGGATATTCGCAGCATTGATCTTTACAGTATGGCGGTCGATACGCTCAACCTTTGCTCCAAGATGGCTGATCGCCTCTAAGAGCGCATTGATATCGCTGACATCCGGGAGATTGTCGATCACAACGTCGTCATCTGTCATGATCGCCGCCGCTAAAATTCCCAGAGCCGCATTCTTTGCGCCGCTTATAGTTACTTCTCCTACAAGCGGGTTTCCGCCCTTCATAATGTACTGTTCCATTACGCACCTCTATCTATATATCTAAAAAAGGACAAAGCTATCCCGCATTCGTCCCAGCTTGTTTTCGTTATGATTATAACATATCTGGGAGAAATGTAAAGTTTTTCTTAAGGAACGCAGCATATGAAGTCATACCCCGCCGCCCCAAACATCTGGTTCGCCGCCTCCATGGACAGGACTTCTGTGACGCCGTTCTCCGGATGATACACACGGACATGTGTCTGGTCATAGCCGGTCAGGTACATGGACGTTCCCTCTCCGGTGTATGCCAGTACCGGAATATTCTGTCCAACAAAGTATAACACCTGAACGATCCTGCTGCCAGACGCGTCGAGAAGGAACGTTCCGTCCTCCATCGTCTGGTTCTTCGCAAAAGAATCCCGGTACCGCTCCATGAGTCTGGACGCCGATGCGATATCCCTAATATTGGAAGCGCTTGCACGGTTTCCGCGAACCCAGATGGTCCGGTCGCGTCCCGCCGTCACAAATCCCATATTGCTGTAGGCAGTCTCCGCCGCGTCCGCGAAATCCACGAACCTTCCGAGGAATTTTCCCCGTCCATAGGCGTAAAACTCTGTTGTCTTGCAGGCCGCTGCCGTCACCGGCTTTACCGTCTCGCTGCTCTCCGCAAGCTTCGGGGATGCCTGGCGGATCTTCTTCTTTGCCGCCTCGATATCCCGGTCAAGCTGGACGAACAGGACCTGTCCTTTCTGATCTGAGGCATACCAGCCGATGGCATCCGTCTTTCCCGGAAGGATCTCCGCGTTGCAGACCAGTGTGTCCTCGGAGTACGCCCCGAAAAATCCATTCTTGCTGTTTACCGTTTTCATATGAATCCGGCTGTCATCCACGGACACCTCGCGGATCCAGGAACCCGGCTTCTCATAGTGCATCACGGACTTCATCTCCCGGTCCACGATGTCGATGCTCTTCAAATACAGCCCCATCACGCGTCCGTTTGACATCAGGTAGCCCCCGCTGTCTCCGGTTCCGTAGATGCAGTCATTTCCGACAAATCCTAAGATTCTCGATACAGAACCCGCCTGTCCGCCAAGCTGGGTCTTGTCCCCGGTGTCGAGATCCATGATCTGGATCGTCTGGGAATCCCAGATTCCCGTATTCTCCTGCCATGCCGCCCGGGAATGATCCGCGCTGACCGCAAGCTGGTCCTTCGTGAGACCGGAGGCGACCGCCACATATTCCATGCTCTTCAGATCGATCCCATAGATCCCATGATCCATATAGAAATAGAAGATTCCGTTCACACCGCGGTGGGCGAGGACTGAGAGATCGCTCTTCAGCTCCTCAAACGGCTCCGCAGCCGGAATAAAGAATTTCTCCTCCATCGCGTTCTGTCCCATATCATAATGGTAGTAAGCGATTCCCGTGCTGCCCTCATGGGTTCCCCGGTTCATTCTTCCGTAAACGATAAAGTCGATTCCGCCGTCCTCATCCACGGAAAGGATCTCGACCCCATGTTCCGGCACACTGTCCCGGATATCGTCGGACGCGGCACCGCCGAAGGCAAACACTCTGGCTCCCACATTCTCGCCGCTGTCATAGACCCACAGCTCCCGGTCCGTCACAAAGGCCGTGTACTGGCCGCCTGCGCTCTTTATTGCATGGACGCCGTCCCCATCTCCGATTCCCAGGATGATCCGCTTTCCGGAGAAAAGATCTGAGTCCCCGGTGAAGAGTTCCCGCATGGTTCTCTCGTAATCCATCATGTAGATTCTCTGGGATGCCCACTTCATCGTGAAGTTTTCCGTTACCTCATAGGTTTCCGTCTTTTCACCGTTCTTCGCTGTCACATGGGAGGTGATCTCCACGTTCGCGAGGTTTCCGGACAGCTCCTTTAATTTCGTGTATGCCTCGCCGGACCGCTCCACACTCAGGGAACCCCAGGTGAGCTGGGAAAAGGTGTCCTTTAAAGTCACAGTTCCCAGGGATGTGCTGTTCGCGCTGGGGGATGTCTCCATGTACATGGTGAGGCTCTGGGCGTCGCTGTACTTGTATGTCTTGGAGGAAAACTCCTCCGCGAGCGCCAGCATCTCGTTCACATGTCCCTGGTCCTGCTCCACGATCCGCATGTAGTACCAGGCCTCAGATCCGTCAGAGAGACTTGCGCAGATACCGAGCAGGTACTCTTTTCCCGCATCCAGGAGATTCTGGATCGGAAGCTCCGTGCTCAGGGCATTTTCGCTGTCTCCATTTCCTGCCGCATCAAACGATGTGATCTGGGTCCGCTCGATCAGGTCTTCCGTATCAATTCCCCGGATCTCATAGCGCAGTCCCTGGATCTTCGCCGTGCCAGCAAACCGCACCTTCAGTTTCCGGTCTTCCGGGAGAACGATCAGACTGCCGCGGCCCGCTGTCACGCCGCGCTCCTCCGTCTGTCCGAATACCGGCGCCATCTCCCGGTCTCCCATCGCCGCATAGAGCACCGGGAATTTTGCTTTCTCCATCGACGTGTACTCTGTGATCCCGTGTTCTTCTTTCTTCCCGACTGGGTGTACAAAATAAACGATCACTGCCGCCACAAAAATAAGCAGCAGGATCATGACTTTCTTTCCGGTCTTCATCTTACTGTTTCCTCGCTCTGTCTATCTGTCACTGCCTTGCGGCAGGTTATTTCCAATGTTATTCGTGTGCCCATTCAGTCCTCTGTCATGCTGAATTAATTTTTAACGGATTTCATAATTGTAATTGGGAAGTTTAGTTTTCCATACGCTTTAAGATTCTTCTTCGGTAGATCCTCATTTATAAACAGCACCTGCAAAAGATCCTGCTCTTCTTTTCCGTTCGCAGTCTCCTCCGGATGCCGTTCTCCCACTTTTGAGAGTTCCCGGTATAAGAATTCCCGGTCCGGATATTCGTCATACATGGGACTTTCCGGGTATTCCAGGAGGTCGCAGGCCTCCTCCGCCAGGATCTGATTTTTCTTTGCAGATACCGGATAGAGTCCTCTCAGATAATCCATCTCTGCCCGGAATTCATTTCCGGTCATCTCCTGTCTCCCGGCCTGTTTCTCTCTACGGTAAAGCATCCATGGAACCTTCTTCGGTTCTGCGTAACCATTCCTCACTTCCAGGGGATACCCCCGGTAAATCTTCTCCATAAAAACGTTCCCGCTCCTTTGCTGATCCCTATACAGGATTATCATATGCAAAAAGAGCGGGAAAGCTACCATTTCATTTTACTATGATCGCACCATTCATTGACTGGCTGGACTTTGTCTATCCAAGCCCTGCATCGCAATACTCTTAGAACAATTTTTTCGGATAAACACCTGCATCTACCAGTTTCTGGATCGATGCCACAACTGCCGGTTTGTCTTCCTTGTAGGTAACTCCAAACCATTTATCCTTTGTCTCAAGAACACGGACGGTTCCCTTACCGCTGTGGATGCATCCGTCGATCACTGCCGGGAGAAGGTATTCCGCCTTCAGATCTCCCTCTTTTACGCCGGAAAGGAATTCCGGGAATCCTTTCTCCAGCTCTTTTACGAAGGATGCCGGGAGACCGAACATATTCATGGAAACATGCTGTCCTTCTGTGACTGTCACCGGATTTCCGTCGTGGTCTGCCGCGTGCATGCCGTCTGCAGCCTTGTATACATCATATGTCTCTGTAACTTTGGAGAGATATCCATTATCATCCACGGTGCACACGCCGCGGGTCACAGGACCGTTCTCGCTTAAGGTGTTGGAGAGGATAAATCCTGCCATACACATATCGAAGGTGTCCTTCGTGTCATCCATCTCATTTACCATATAATCATGGACGATCTTGAAACCTTCTTTTCCGTAGTAGTCATCCGCATTGATGACAAGGAACGGTTCCTTGATTAAATTTCTCGCCGCAAGGATCGCCTGACCGGTTCCCCACGGCTTCTTTCTTCCTTCCGGAACAGAAAAGCCTTCCGGGAGATCGTCCATCTCCTGGTACGCATACTCCACCGGAGCGATCTTTTCGATACGGTTTCCGATGATCTCCTTGAAATCTTTTTCCAGGTCTTTTCTTATAATAAAGATAATTTTATCAAATCCCGCTTCCAGAGC
>CAVIYT010000191.1:0-8128 GCA_963646925.1 Paludibacteraceae bacterium | reverse complement strand
TGTTATGAATGTTGGACTGATCGCGCATGATTCCAAAAAGAAACTGATGCAGAACTTCTGTATCGCGTACAAAGGAATCTTAAGTAAACATAACCTCTATGCGACCGGAACTACCGGCAAACTCATTGAGGAAGTCACAAACTTGAATATCCATAAATTCCTGCCGGGTCATCTTGGCGGGGAGCAGCAGATGGGAGCACAGATCGAGAACAACGATATGGACCTTGTGATCTTTTTAAGAGATCCGCTGTCCCCGAAGTCCCACGAGCCGGATGTCAATAAAGCGGTAAAACTCTGCGATATCCACAACGTACCGCTGGCTACAAACCTTGCTACGGCGGAACTCCTGATCAAGGCCTTAGACCGCGGCGATCTGGAATGGCGTGAGATGTACAAGTAATGAGTAAGAAGAGAAGATGGGTCCCGGGGATCGTGGGATTGTGCCTGCTTCTTGGCGTGACTGGCTGTGGGAAGTTTGCGGACACGGGAAATTCCTATGCCCTGGATCAGAGGATAGAAACGTTTGCGTCCTCCGGAAACGGGAGAACGGCAGACGGATTTGCGGCGGATCTTGCGGTGGTGACGGACGGGACATACGCGGACGGAACGCTTACGGCAGAGTCAGCCGGTGTATTTCCCTTGGACGGTGGAAACGCGGTTTTTGCGCAGGATGTCTTTGAACGCAGAAATCCTGCCAGCACGACGAAGGTCATGACAGCCCTTGTGGCCTTAAAATATGGAAATCTTGATGATGTGGTGACGGTTCCCCAGGAGTCGGTGATCACGGAGAGCGGTTCTTCCATGGCGGGAGTCGTTCCCGGTGATAAGATGACACTGGAGCAGCTCCTCTACGGCCTTCTGATCCCGTCCGGAA
This sequence comes from Paludibacteraceae bacterium, assembly GCA_963646925.1. Classification (GTDB taxonomy): domain Bacteria; phylum Bacillota; class Clostridia; order Lachnospirales; family Lachnospiraceae; genus Pilosibacter. The sequence continues at coordinate 7,254 of CAVIYT010000191.1, read as the reverse complement.
ACGACGCGGCGAACGCGATCGCTGTCCATGTGGGCGGATCCATCGAAGGTTTTGTAAAGATGATGAATGAGGAGGCAGCGCGGATCGGCGCTACTGGAACTCATTTCGCAAACGCCAATGGACTTACGAATGAAGACCACTATATGACAGCTTATGATCTCTACCTGATGTTCCATGAGGCGTTAAAGTATGAAAAGTTCCGGGACATTATCGGGACGAAGACATACACGGCGTCCTACAAAGGGGCAGACGGATCGGATAAGACGGCATCCTGGAGCGTCAGCAACTACTACATGTTCGGAAAGAAGGAGATGCCGGCTGGACTCTCCGTATTCGGCGGAAAGACCGGAACCACCCAGGCGGCGGGTTACTGCCTGATCATGGGGGAGAAGGACACTGATGGAAAGGAATATGCCTCTGTCGTGATGCACGCGGACAGCAGGGACGCGTTGTATTCGGATATGTCAAAGATCATGGAGAAGATCGACCGGTAGCGGAAGACAGGAAGAAAAATACGTGAATGGACAGGACATGAAAGTTTTCGGAAAATCCGAAGGTTTTCATGTCCTGTTTTTGCCAAGTGTATGAAACAAGTTGCCGGCGGCAGGTCCTGCGGGTGTTGGAAGTACATTCTGCTTTTGTTTGAAACTTTTTCGAAATTTGGAAATAATGGTTGCAAATTTTCAGCAAATAGTCTATAATGAATTTACAAACAAGAGATTTTTTATACAAAATATATAAAATCCAAGGAGGAGTGCATTATGGTTCAGATCATCGCAGGACGGAAGGGAAAAGGAAAAACTAAATATTTACTTGACATGGCTAACACAGCTGTGAAAGAGGCAAAAGGTTCAGTCGTTTACCTTGATAAGAGTTCGAAACATATGTACGAGCTTAACAACAAGATCCGCTTAATCAACGTGGCGGAGTTCTCCGTAAGTACGGCTGAAGGCTTTATCGGATTTATCTGTGGAATTATTTCTCAGGATCACGATCTCGAGGCTATGTATCTCGACAGTTTCTTAAAACTCGCTGGTCTTGAGGGAGAAGATATCACTGCAACACTCGCAGAGCTGGATCAGATCAGTACAAAGTACCATGTAAACTTTGTATTAAGTGTATCCATGGATGGTGAAGAACTTCCGGAATCTGCCAAAGATATGGTGCTGGTAGCTTTATAAAATAATCGCTCCTTCCTATATAAGAGTACATAAACACCTGCCTGACGGCGGGTGTTTATGTTTTATAGGAATTCTAAAGGAATATGAAAGTTTGCTTGAATTTCAGGGCTGAAGGATCTGAAAAATGGTCCGAGAAAATAAAAATTTAAAAATAAATAAAATGTCAAGCAAAAACACTTGACAACCATCTTCGTTTATAGTATGATATCGCAGGTGACCTGATATGGAAAAAATTGTAGCACAGGGTCTTCTGTATGATTTCTATGGAGAGCTTCTTACGGAGCACCAGCGGCGTGTATATGAAGATGTGGTATTTAATGACATGTCCCTCAGCGAGATCGCCGAAGAACAGGGAATCAGCAGACAGGGCGTGCATGACCTGGTGAAGCGCTGTGACAAGATTCTTTCCGGATACGAGGAAAAACTGAAGCTTGTCGAGAAATTCAACCAGACAAAGAAAATGGTAGAAGAGATTAAGGAACTGGCTGGCCAATATAAAAAGGACGGCGACCGATCCCTGATCGACAGGATCGAGGCAATTTCCGAGGAGATCGGGAAGCTGTAAGCCAGAGGGAGAGTTTTCATGGCATTTGAAAGTTTAGCCGACAAATTACAGAATGTCTTTAAAAACTTAAGAGGCAAAGGAAGACTGACAGAGGCGGATGTAAAAGCCGCTCTGAAGGAAGTCAAGATGGCTCTCCTGGAAGCCGACGTAAGTTTTAAAGTTGTTAAACAGTTTATCAGTTCTGTACAGGAGAGAGCGATCGGACAGGATGTCTTAGAGAGCCTGACTCCGGGACAGATGGTAATAAAAATTGTAAACGAGGAACTCGTAAAACTCATGGGTTCCGAGACCACAGAGATCGCCTTAAAGCCCCAGAACGAGATCACCGTTATCATGATGATCGGTCTTCAGGGTGCCGGTAAAACAACGACTACGGCAAAGCTTGCCGGAAAGTTCAAGGCGAAAGGCAGAAAGCCGCTTCTTGCGGCCTGCGACGTGTACCGCCCGGCTGCGATCAAGCAGTTACAGGTAAACGGAGAGAAGGTTGGAGTTCCGGTCTTCACGATGGGTGACAACCAGAATCCGGTAAACATTGCGAAAGCAGCTGTGGAACATGCCAGAAAAGAGGGCATGAATCTTGTATTCCTCGACACGGCAGGACGTCTTCAGATCGACGAGTCTATGATGGATGAGCTCGTCAATATCAAAGAAGCCGTCGAAGTCGACCAGACGATCCTCGTCGTCGACGCGATGACCGGTCAGGATGCAGTGAATGTTGCCGGAAGCTTCAACGATAAGATAGGCGTCGACGGCGTGATCTTGACAAAGCTTGACGGTGATACAAGAGGCGGTGCGGCGTTATCCATTCGTGCCGTAACGGGAAAACCGATTCTCTATGTCGGTATGGGCGAGAAGCTCTCAGACTTAGAACAGTTTTATCCGGACCGCATGGCTTCAAGAATCCTCGGAATGGGTGATATCCTTTCCCTGATCGAAAAAGCCGAGTTTGAAGTGAGCGAAGAGAAGGCAAAAGAAATGAGCCAGAAGCTTCGCAAAGCAGAATTCGATTTTAACGATTTCCTGGATCAGATGCGCCAGATCAAAAAGATGGGCGGCATGAACAGCATCTTAAACATGATGCCGGGAATGTCTCAGATGAAGGGAAATGTTGAAATAGACGAGAAGTCCATGGATAAAGTGGAAGCGATCATTCTTTCCATGACGAAGGAAGAGCGGGCGAATCCGTCCCTCTTAAATCCGTCGAGAAAACAGAGGATCGCGAAGGGTGCCGGAGTAGATATTGCCGAGGTGAACCGAATCGTCAAACAGTTTGAACAGTCGAAAAAGCTCATGAAGCAGCTTCCTGGAATGATGGGAGGCGGTAAACGGAAAGGGCTTGGCGGACTGGGCGGCATGCTTGGAAAGATGAAACTTCCTTTCTAAAGTACCGCAATTATGATAAGAAGGCAAATGCGATTCCCGCATGGCTGATAAACGAAAAAACCAAGGAGGTGAAATTGTCATGGCAGTAAAGATGAGATTAAGAAGAATGGGTCAGAAGAAGGCTCCTTTCTATAGAATTATCGTTGCAGATTCCCGCTCTCCGAGAGACGGCCGCTTCATCGAAGAGGTTGGTTACTACGATCCGAACACAGAGCCGAGCACCATCAAATTCGATGAGGAAGCAGCTAAGAAGTGGTTAGGAACAGGCGCTCAGCCGACTGAGACTGTTGCTAAACTCTTAAAGGCAGCCGGTATCCAGTAATCGAGGTGGATTCAATGAAAGAATTGGTAGAAGTTATCGCCAAAGCGCTGGTTGATAATCCAGATGAAGTCGTTGTTACGGAATCTGAAAAAGAAGAAGAGATCGTCATCGAGCTTAAGGTTGCTCCGACCGATATGGGAAAAGTAATCGGAAAGCAGGGAAGGATCGCGAAAGCCATCCGCTCCGTTGTGAAGGCGGCTTCTTCCAAGATGGATAAGAAAGTGATTGTTGAAATTCAGTAATCGTGTGGGACTGTGGGCAGGATTTATCCCGGCTGCAGTCCCCTTTCTGTTATTAGGGTTATAGGAGACAGTTATGGAAAAATATCTTCGCGTAGGCGTCATTACCTCCCCGCACGGCGTGCGCGGCGAAGTAAAGGTTTACCCGACAACGGATGACGTGATGCGCTTTAAAAAATTAGATAAAGTGATCCTGGATCTCGGAAGAGGAGAGACGAAGGAATTAAAGATCCGTCAGGTGAAATTCTTCAAAAACATGGTCATCCTGAAATTTGACGGCGTGGATACTATGAACGAGGTGGAAGGCTGGCGCCAGAAAGATCTTCTGATCACGAGAGACCAGGCGATCCCGCTGGAGGAAGATGAGTTCTTTATCACGGATCTGATCGGACTTAACGTTGTCACAGACGAGGGAGAGGCACTTGGAACACTGACGGATGTCATGGAGACCGGAGCAAATGACGTGTACTGCGTGAAGACACCGGAGGGAAAAGAACTTCTTCTCCCGGCGATCCGTGACTGCATCCTGGACGTGGATCTTGAGAAAAAGGAAATGCTTGTCCATGTGCTTCCGGGTCTTCTGGATCTGTAAGGGGAGGTCAGAATGAATTTTCATGTGCTTACCCTGTTCCCGGAGATGATCATGAACGGACTTGAGACAAGTATTCTCGGCCGTGCTGCGGCGAAGGGAATCGTATCGTTTGAGGCGGTGAATATCCGCGACTTTACATTGGAGCGTCACGGCAAGGTGGATGACTATCCATACGGCGGCGGTGCCGGAATGGTCATGCAGGCGGAGCCGATCCACCGTGCCTACGAGGCCCTGGTGGAGAAGATCGGAAAGAAACCCCGCGTGATCTACATGACGCCCCAGGGACAGACATTCAACCAGAGTATCGCTGAAGATCTCGCGAAGGAGGAGGACCTTGTGTTCCTCTGCGGTCATTATGAGGGAGTCGATGAGCGCGTCCTGGAGATGATCGCGACGGATTACCTCTCCGCGGGAGATTATGTTCTTACGGGCGGTGAGCTTCCGGCAATGATGATGATTGACTGTATCTCGAGACTTGTACCGGGAGTGCTGAACAACAACGTGTCTGCGGAGTTTGAGACATTCCACGACAATCTCCTGGAGTATCCCCAGTACACCCGCCCGGAAGTATTTATGGGCAAAAAGGTGCCGGATATCCTGCTTTCCGGACATCACGCGAACGTGGAGAAGTGGCGCAGGGAACAGTCCATTATCCGTACCTTGAAGAATCGTCCGGAGCTTTTGGAGGACGCTGTTCTTTCGAAAAGGGAAAAGAAGTTCCTCGATGAGCTCTTGAGACAGCAGGAAACGGAAAAGGCTGAGAAAGTCGAAATGGTCGAGGTCCAGAACGGCGGGGAAGAGAACGTCTGATCCGCGTGTTTGCTGGGAAAAAGCGGAATATAGATCTGTAAAAAAACACGCGATTTTTGAGAAAACCGCTTGCATTTTGGCTGGCGGTATGGTAAAATACAAAAATGTGGTATCCAAAAGACGGGAGAACCCTGTCAATATGGAGACTTAAATAATAAGAGATGGTCCGCTGCCGCAGGAAAAGATGATGCGGGTAAGAACATCGAATACTTTAAGGAGGTTCATATCAATGAACGACATTATCAAGAATATCGAAGCTGCACAGTTAAAAGAGTCTGTACCGAGCTTCAACGTAGGCGACACTGTAAGAGTATCCGCTAAGATCAAAGAGGGAAACCGTGAGAGAATCCAGGTTTTCGAGGGAACTGTTATTAAGAGACAGAACGGCGGCGTTAGAGAGACTTTCACAGTAAGAAAGAACTCCAACGGCATCGGCGTTGAGAAGACATGGCCGCTTCACTCTCCGTCTGTAGAGAACGTTGAGGTTGTTAGAAGAGGTAAAGTTCGTCGTGCGAAACTTTACTACTTAAGAACAAGAGTAGGTAAGGCTGCAAAGGTTAAAGAGTTAGTAAAATAATTCATAACTGTACAGAGAGTCAGTAGATCAAAGGGGCAATGAAAATTGTCCCTTTGTTTTTAATATATTTGAAAGCGCTGTCAAGCGGATGACCAGACTGGCGAGCTTGCACGTGGGGCTGGGCAGACATTCGGCGGCAATTGTGAGAGTGACGCAGTCACGGAACAATTGCCTTTCAAAGAGAGGGGACTTCGCCATGGAATTTTTTGAGGAAAAGGAACCAAACAGACTTCACCGGATCACGGAATGGGTGGTGGACTGCGCAGTCATGGTCGCCCTTGCGTGCTATATCGTGTTCTGCTTCGGCAGCCGGGTGGAGATGAACGGAAGCTCTATGAAGCCTGTGCTTGAATCCGGGGACGTGGTCCTTATGAACAGGCTCTCTTATGATATCGGAAAACCGAACCGGTTTGATGTGGTGGTGTTTGAGCGGGATGGGCAGCAGCCCGGAATCAAGCGGATCATCGGACTTCCTGGGGAGACGGTTCAGATCAAGAATGGATCTGTCTACATCGACGGGGAGGTCTTAAAAGCAGAGGATGGCCTTGGGGACGCTACGATCGCCGGGGCAGCCGAATATCCGGTAGAACTGGGAGATGACGAATATTTTCTCCTGGGCGACAACCGGGAATCAAGTGAAGACAGCCGGTTTTCCGGCATTGGAAATATAAAACGGGAAAATCTCATCGGACGCGTCTGGCTGCGGTTTCAGCCATTTTCCAGATTTGGGCTTGTCCGGTAGCAGGAAAGGACGGAAACAGGAAATATGAACATACAGTGGTATCCAGGCCATATGACAAAGGCGAAACGCGCCATGAAAGAGGACGTGAAGCTTGTAGACCTTGTGATCGAGCTTGTGGACGCGCGCGCGCCGTTAGCCAGCCGAAACCCGGATATTGACAGCCTTGCAGCCGGAAAAGGACGCGTGATCCTTTTAAACAAGGCAGACCTTGCGTCGGAGAAAGCGAATGCCGCGTGGATCGCGTACTTTGAGGGACAGGGATTCCAGGTCATGAAGATCGACGCGAGAGCGAAGGCAACATTAAAACAGCTGAATGCCTTGATCCAGGAGGCATGCCGGGAGAAGATCGAGCGCGACAGAAGACGCGGAATCTTAAACCGTCCGGTACGCGCCATGGTAGTGGGAATTCCGAACGTGGGAAAATCCACCTTTATCAACAGCTTTGCCGGAAAGGCAGCCGCGAAGACAGGAAATAAGCCTGGCGTCACAAAGGGAAATCAGTGGATCCGCTTAAACAAGCAGGTGGAGCTTCTCGACACCCCAGGTATCTTATGGCCGAAATTTGAGGACCAGAGAGTCGGACTTTTACTGGCATTCTTAGGTTCCATCAACGATGAGATCCTTGAGAAGGATGAGCTGGCTTCCGAACTTGCGGATTATCTTAGAAACATCACTCCGGGACTCTTAAAAGAGCGCTATGGAATCGAGGAGGACGGAAAGAAACCGTATGAGCTTCTCGACGAGATCGCGACAGCCCGTGCATGCCTCACAAAGGGCGGCGTGAATGATCTGACGAAGGCGGCGAGACTGCTGTTGGATGAATTCCGGGGCGGAAAGCTTGGA
>CAVIYT010000190.1:1108-27981 GCA_963646925.1 Paludibacteraceae bacterium | reverse complement strand
CCTGTATATTTATTGCAGCCCCGACTATTCCTCCTAGACTAACAGATGATGCCGTTTCAATATCTATTATTGAATTTTTTATGTGACAATTTTCTATTTTTCCATTACATGAACCGGCTACCACACCGTGACGATCCAGAATCTATAGTTCCGACAATCGAAGCCGAATCTATATTTAGATTTTTTATGGTTCCAGTACCCACTACTCCAAATAAACCAATGCCAAAAGTACGAGGCTCATTGGGTTTAATTTTTAAATTTGATATCGTATGATTTTGCCCATCAAAATTACCATAAAAAGTCATATTCTCGGCAAGCGACCCTGCTGGGGTATTACCTAATGGTGTCCATTTCACCCCTGACAGATCAATATCATTCATTAACCTATAGTTTGCAGATAAGTTATTCTGTATGTTCTGCAAATCCTCCGCCGTATAAATCGGAATCCATTCCTCTGCCTGCGCCACCGCAATTCCATAAACCGAGAATCCTACCGACTGGCAGCTAATTTCCTGATCTCCTTCTACTGTCTTCGAAACAAATTCAGCAACATCTTCCCCATCTTTCACATGGAAAATTTCTGATTCATCGACTTGTTCTCCAGTCATGGTATCCGGGAGTTTAAATGTTACCTTCACCCCATCAGACGGTTCAAACTCTTCCCCATCACTCCAGAATGAAATATCATAAGCATAAATCTGTTCAAGTTCTTTTTGATTTTCCTGCATTGATGAGCGCACAGAGTCTGTGATCTCAGATCCTAAATCGACCTTTTTCACCTGGATCTGTGTGTTTTCTGGCAGAATGACATCCTGCGCATCTATCTCAACAATGATCCCATCTTCTGTCACAAACTGTTGTTTTAATCCTGTTGTTTCAGTTGGTTTATTTGTTGTATTTTCTGTTGCCGCATTGCTTGATGTCATAAGCTCGGCCGCATTGCTCGGCGTCAATAAACCCAGCTCATCCCAAAAGCTGCTCTCTTCCTTCTCCACATTGACAGTTTTGTCCTGGTTTACATTTTCAAACGCCCAGGAAACCCCACTGTTTCCAAATATGGTTCCTATGGACAAGCTTATCGCCAGTCCCCATGCCAGATATTGTTTCTTCATACAATTCCTCCCTGTGGTCCACTTTTTCGTTTAGACACAAATTGTAGTGTAACAATTGAAGAAACTAAAAAGCAGGGGTGCAAAGATTCCACTTCACACTCCTGCTGTCATTTTCGTACAACAAATAAACTCCTACCCCATTTCCATCTTGTCTATTGTTATTATTTCGACTATAATGGAATGGCATAGTAGTGGCGCAACCATTGTGAGAAGTGTCCCTTAAACACTTTTCACATCTGCAAGGGTACTGGTAATACCCTTGCAGATGCTATGCTTTTTAGTTTTCTATGTTCATTCTAACACGGACGTAAAACATATTCAACTATATTTATCTATGTTGCTTTCCCTATTATTTATACAATTTATGCTGAATTGGCAGTGATGGAGACTTCTGGAAATAAAATGTTCCATACCAAATGCGCCGATAGAAAAAAGCCCCCGTGTGATTTCTCACGCAGGGGCTTAAATGATGCTTCAAATTAATTAGATAAAACCTTACTTCACCAGTGAAAATCCCTGTTACAAGGAATTATTCACATGTGTACGGCATAAGAGCGATATGACGTGCTCTCTTGATAGCTACTGTTAAAGCTCTCTGGTGCTTTGCACAGTTGCCTGTGATTCTTCTCGGGAGGATTTTTCCTCTCTCAGATACGTATCTCTTTAACTTGTTTACGTCCTTGTAATCGATCTCGCCGTTCTTATCGCCGCAGAATACGCAAACTTTTTTTCTTCTATGCATGCCGCCTCTTCTTACTCTGGAAGAATCGGACTTGTCACCTTTATTGAATGCCATTTTAAATTACCTCCTGTTAGTTTCGTTGTTTCAGTCTGCTCACAATGAATTAGGAGTAATGCATTGTTTTCTATCGAAGACTGATTCGTTTAGTTGAATGGAAGTCCTTCGTCCTCGACTCCATCCGGGATATTCATAAATCCGTCGCCGATGGCACTGGACGGAGCAGGTCTTGTTGCCTGCTGGTAGCCGCCGCGGTTTCCGCCGCCGTAGCTATTGCCGCCGCCAAAGCCGTTGTTGTCGCCGCCCTGGCCCTTGCTGTCAGCGAATTCCTGGTCATCAACAATTACATCTGTTGTATAGACCTTCTGGCCATCCTTATTTACATAGCTTCCGGTCTGGATTCTTCCGGAAACCAGTACACGCATGCCCTGACGGAAATATTTCTCCGCGAATTCACCGGCACGATCAAAAGCTACGATGTTGATAAAATCGGCCGTCTGACCCTGATCGCCGTCCTGACTTCTTCTGCCTCTTCTGTCAACTGCAAGTGTGTATCTTGCGATTGCCATGGAGCGCTCGCCCTGGGAATAGCGTACTTCCGGATCTCTGGTTAATCTACCCATAAGGATAACTCTGTTCATATTCTCACTCTTTCTTTATTAAGCGTCCTGTCTTACGCAAAGATAACGGACAACCGGCTCCATAATACGGATATGAGCCTCTACCTCGTTCGGGCAGTTTGCCTCGCCCTCGAAGTGGATGAAGTAGTAGAATCCCTCTTTGCTCTTCTGGATCTCATATGCAAGTCTCTTCTTGCCCCATTCGTCCACATCAACGACATTGCCGCCGAAACGTGTGATATAGCCTTTCACCTTTTCAAGTGCGGCTGCTCTTTCGTCATCCTCAAGTTTTGCGCTAAGAACAACTGCTAACTCGTATTTGTTCATAGTTTCTTAAACCTCCTTCTGGTCTTCCGGCCCCCGATTTTCAGTATCAGGAGCAAGGATTTTTTACATGTCACAGGTAATAATCTTAGCAAAAAAGAGCAGGAAATGCAAGCACTTTTTGCCGGATTTCCTGCTCTTTTTATACTTTTTTCTTTTCTCACCATATTTCCTGCCCGGGAGAAATTCTTCACCGGTCGAAATTTAGCGATCCATCATATTTTTCAGCGCTATTATCTGAAATTACGCTGTTTTTCTGGAAAAGATTCCCTTTAACTTATCGACATACGGCTTCGTCCACGGAATATTTCCAAGCAGAACGAATAACGTACAGATCGAAAGCACGATCGTGATCGGATGTCCGAACATCGCCATGAACGGATTGTTGGAGGAAGACGCCAGGGACACTGCCTGACGGAAGTTGGAATCCATCATCTTTCCAAGCACCATAGCGAGAATCAGCGGGGCAACCGGATAATCGAACCGGCGCATCGCGAATCCCATGAGTCCGAAGAAGAACATCAGTCCCACATCAAACAGACGATTGTTGCAGGCGAAGGAGCCGATCACGCAGAGACTCGTTACCACTGGGATCATGATATTCTTCGGGATCGTAATGACCTTGCAGATCCTCGGCGCAACGATAAGCCCTAAGAGTAAAAGTGCAAAGCATGCGATAATTCCCGCTACTACGATAGAATAGAAGGACTCTTTATTCTGTGTGATAAATAACGGTCCCGGCTGTAAACCATGGACATAGAATACGGAAAGAATGATCGCGGTAACGGCATCGCCCGGAACCGCCAGTGTCAGCATCGGGATCAGCGCGCCGCCGATACATGCGTTGTTGGAGGACTCGCTGGCAACGATTCCCTCTACCGCGCCCTCGCCGAACGGAACCTCCGGATTCTTCACGAGACGCTTCGCCTCATTGTAGGCGATAAAGGACGCCACCGGTCCGCCTGCTCCAGGAAGAGCGCCGACTAAAAGGCCGATCGTTGATGTATATAAGGAAAGTTTCCAGCTCTTTAAGATCTCTTTCAAACTGACCTTCGTCTTTTCCATCGCAAGGACATTCTGTTCCTGTTTCATGTTGTATACAACGGAGAGGACTTCCGCAAATCCGAAGAATCCGACAAGCGCCGGTACCGTGCTGACCCCGCCTGTGAGGTTCTGGATGCCGAATGTCAGACGTTTCGTTCCCATAAGCGGGTCCAAGCCGATCATGCTGATCACAAGACCGATCATAACGCTGATGAGGCCTTTCGCGTAGTTCTTCGTGCTGACGGAACCTACCGTCGCGAGTCCGAAGAGTGCCAACAGGAAGTAGTCCATTTTTGTAAATTTGATCGCAACTCTGGACACCGGCTCAGCGAGAAGTCCCAGGGCAAAAAGACCAAATAAACTTCCGATAAAAGAATAGATCGTTGCGGTAAAGAGCGCCTTGTAGGACTGACCTTTTTTTGACATCGGGTAGCCGTCCAGTGTCGTTACGACGGACGACGGTGCGCCCGGAATATTGATCAGGATCGCCGATACCGCGCCGGAGAATACTCCGACTACATAGACACCCATAATCATCGCCAGGGCGTCTGAATGTTCCCAGGTATAAGTAATGGATACGAGAAGCGCTGTCGCCATGGACACGGAAAGTCCCGGGATCGCTCCTACGAACAGACCAGCCACAGAACCAAGGAGAACCATAAGGATAAACCGCGGATCGACCACGGATAACATCTGCATCATTTTCCTTTCTCCTTTCTATGGCAGAAGCACATGTAAGAATGTGCGGAATGCAAGGCTTAAAAATAATGTGGTTCCAATCGGCACGAATACGAGGACCGGAATCTTTCTGACACCCATAAAGATCATCATGGCGATCAGGAATACGACTGTCACAACCTCAAAGGTTGAAAATGTGTACATAAAAGATAAAATTCCGACGGTGATATACGGAATTTTGAGGAATGCAAGTGCCGCATAGTAGAGTATGCAGAGGATCATGGCGATCACGACCCAGCGGCGCTTTTCAGTTTTTTCCGTCTTTGCAGTCTTCTTGTCATCTGGAACCGCGGCGGCTTTTTTCATCGCCGTAACTCCCTCTCCAACGATCCATAAGGACAGACCGATCATGGCTAACGCCACGATCAGTGGAAACAGATATGGGGACTGCGCCCAGCTCTTGTTAAATCCCTTTGCGTAGGATGAAAGAGAATACGAGAGCAGCGCAAGGCCGCTCCCGCAAAATACAATTCCTTCAACAATCAGCGAATGAATCTTGTTCTTCATTGATTATTCTCCAATTCTCTTGATGCCGAACTCTTCCGGACTCTTCTCAGCAACGCCGTTCTCATACTGTAACCAGCAGATGATGGATTTCCAGTTGTCGTAGAATGCTTTGATGGATTCATCATCTTTGTACTCAGCGTATACCGGATCAGCTGCGTTCTGTGCAACGAAATCTGTCCACTCCGGATCAGCGAATACTTTCTCAGATGCTGCCTTTAATACATCAACAACTTCCTGCGGTGTGTCGTTGTTTACAACGAAGGAAAGGAGTGTGTACGGGATACTTAAGTACTTCTCAGCATCCGGAACTATCTCTGTGAATGCCGGGATATCCGGGTAAGCGTCCATTCTCTTGTCGGAGAATACTGCTAACGGTTTTACGTCGCCGCTCTCGATGTAGCCGCCGAGTGTGGAGATGTTCGGGTTTGTGAAATCAACCTGACCGCCGATTACGCCGAGAAGCGCGTCGTTGCCGGAATCGAAGCTTGTCATAGCTACTTCATAGCCGAGTTCTTTTAATACGAGACCCTGGTTGTGTCCGCTACCTCCAGGGCCGGAGTGGGACATTGTGATCTTGCCCGGGTTTGCCTTGATATCGTCAAGGAGCTCTTCCAGTGTGTTGTACTTGGAATCCTTACCAACAACGAGAACCTTCGGGTCACCTACTAACGGGGAGATAACGGTGAAGTCATCGTATCCAAGGTCGCAGATGTTCATGGTCTGGTACGTTCCCATTGTCTCTGCGCACACAAGAAGTGTGTAGCCATCAGACGGCTGCTCTTTTACGAACTGGCTTCCGATGGATCCGGACGCACCGCCCTGGTTTGTAACTGTGATCGGCTGTCCTAAATATTTCTCAAGCAGAACTGCAAGCTTTCTGCCCCATGTATCAGTTGTTCCGCCTGCGCCGTAAGGAATGATCATGGTCAGCGGTTTTGTCGGGTAGTCTGCGGTTGTTACGAGATCGCCGGCAGCCCCTGCGGTTGTCTCTGCGTCTTTTGCTTCTGCTGCGGTTGTTTCAGCTGCTGCTTCTGCTGCTGTGGTCGTCTCTGTCTTGGAAGATGTGGAGACGGTGCATGCAGTCATGGACAGGCACATCATAGCGGCCATGCCCAATGCAATCATCTTTTTCATTGTGGTACTCTCCTCTTTTTTGTATTTGCATATAAACTCACGAACCCTGCGGTGTCGCTTGTTTTTCTTTTGGACTCATTATAACATACTGTATTTTGAGATTCAATATAAAAACTTTTACACTTTAAAGTTTTTATGTGTATATCACATTAAATTGTTAAGTTTGCAGCAAGACTCACCTTTTTAATGCGGCATACACATATGTGAGCTCTGATTTTATCTATTCTTTGCAGTCCTGATTTCTGCTTTCAAATCATCATTTTGGATTGAAATTTTTTACATAAGTCCCTGGATCAGAATAACCAGGATCAGCACTGGCAGGATATACCGGAAGTAAATCTTCGCCCAGTTCGCGCCCGGCATCTTAAGTCCATCACCGCGGTTCGCCTCGGCGAGATACTTATCATATCCCCATCCCCACTTGCTCACGCAGAACAGCAGGTAAACCAGGGATCCAAGCGGAAGAAGCAGGTTGCTGACCAGGAAGTCCTCAGAATCCAGAACGTCCCTCGCACCGATGATGTGCAGGCTGCTCCATACATTGTAGCCCAGAACGCATGGCAGACTGGCGATCAGCACAAAAATACAGTTTAACACAGAAGCTTTCTTTCTGCTCCATCCGAAGTTATCCATGCAGCTGGCAAGCAGGTTCTCGAACACGGCGATGACCGTTGAAAAACTTGCTGCGGACATGAATAAGAAGAACAGCATGCCCCAGATCCGTCCGCCTGCCATGTTGGCAAATACGTTCGGAAGTGTGATGAAGATCAGCTGCGGACCGGCATCCGGCTGTACGCCGAAGGAAAAGCATGCCGGGAAGATAATAAGTCCGGCTGAAAGAGCCACCAGTGTGTCGAGGCCGCAGATCCGCACCGCCTCACCCGCAAGTGTGTGATCCTCGGACATATAGCTTCCGAAGATCTCCATAGCCGCGATACCGAGGCTTAATGTGAAGAAGGACTGGTTCATGGCACCCATGATGACGGAGCCGAGTCCAACATCAGCCGCGCGCTTAAAGTCCGGGAGAAGGTAAAAGCTCAGTCCCTCTTTCGCGCCCGGGAGGATCAGGCTGTGTCCCGCAAGCACCAGGATCAGCACTAAGAGGGCCGCCATCATCCATTTTGTGATCTTTTCAAGGCCGTTCTGAAGACCTCTGCTGCAGATAAAGAATCCGGCAATGACGGTCACTGCCATCCAGAATCCCATCTCACCAGGGTTGCCGAGCATGTCCCCGAATACGCCAGCGACCTGGTCCGCATCCATTCCGGTAAAGGTTCCAGTCGCGAACTTTGCAAAATAGCTGAGCATCCAGCCGGAAACTGTTGTGTAGTACATCATCAGTAAATAACAGCCGATCATGCAGAACCAGCCGTGTACATGCCATTTGCTTCCAGGCTTTTCAAGGGTCTTATAGGCGCCCACCGCGCTCTTTCTTCCCGCGCGGCCCACCGCAAGTTCCATTGTGAGGACCGGTACGCCCATGCATAACAGAAATAAAAGGTAGAACAGGACGAATACACCGCCGCCATTCTGTCCCGCAACATACGGGAAACGCCAGACATTACCGATTCCGATCGCGCAGCCCGCGCTTACTAAAAGGAATCCTAAGCGTGAGCCAAAATTTTCTCGTTTCATAATACAACTCCCCTTCTACGGCTGCGGCCCGCATATATCCCGTCCACAGCTCTTATCTTGATGCTGTCCATATCCCCTAAATCGTACCTTCAGCATCAGTAGTCTTATGATACCGCCCGGTAAAAGGATTTGCAACCGCGCATTTTGTATGGTATCATAAGAAAAACTTATGTTATATAGAAACCATTGATCGTTTTCAATGGACACAGGGGATTTATTGATATTGTTCACGGTTCTGACTATGTGAACCACACCGATTCCCTTTGAGCTTTAAACGCTTTTCAGTCAAATCAAAATCTATCTTTTTTCATTCATAATGATAGGATTTTGCAGAATCAAAAATTTTATTTTGTCTTTTCCTTAAGGAGAATCTTATGAATACGAACCAACTCCGCTACTTTGTGACTGCCGCCGAGTGCCGCAGCTTCACGAAAGCCGCCGACCAGTTTTACATTACCCAGACTGCTATCACCCAGCAGATCCACGCCTTAGAGGACAGTCTCGGTGTCCCGCTCTTTGACCGGACGAGCCGCCCGATCACGCTGACCCCCGCCGGGAGCGCGTTTTTAAGCGATGCCAGGTCCATTCTGGACCGGATCGACCAGGCCGTGAACCGGATCCAGGAGGTCTCCACGGGAATGGTCGGAACACTGCGCATCGGGTACACGAAAGGTTTTGAGCGAAGCAACTTTTCCAACTCACTGCGTTTCTTTCATAATAAATACCCGAATATTCTCGTCTCTTGCTACCGGCGGAACACAGATCTTCTCGCCGCGGGACTTTTGAAGGACGAGTACGATATTATTTTCACCTGGGACAGTACGGAGCTTGTAAAGAACGAGGCCATCGAGTACCGGCTCATCGAGCGCAGCCCTCTGATGGTAGCCGTTTACGGAAGCCACCCATTCGCGGGCCGGGCGTCGCTTCGTCGGACGGAGCTTCACGGCGAGCGTCTGTTGTTCATGACCCCGTCCAGCACCGGCGATTCCGTCAGCGACCTGCGCTTCTACGAGATGTACGAGCGAGCCGGATACCACCCGGATATCTTCTTCCGGTCCAACGACGTGGAGAGCATCCTCATGATGGTGTCCGCCGAGGAGGGAATCTCCATCATTCCGTCCTATGTTACCCAGAAGCTTACGAACGCGGACAATCTGGTCTTTATTCCGCTGATCGGCGACGAGGAAGTCGTTGAGATCATCGCGGCGTGGAAAAAGGCGTCGGGGAACCTGGCGCTGCAGCAGTTTTTGGGGCATCATCCGTTGCTAAAATCAGAATAAAACAGGCATAAATAGAGCCCCGCCACCAGCTCCCGTCAAAAGTCATTCCCGCTTTTTATCCGGTTTTACCTTTGTCACTGCCATCTTCATATGCTTTAGCCTCACCTCAGAGACGTTGACCTTACTTTTATTGCCTTTCTTCTATATTTATGATATTTTATATGTGTTTTTATTTACGAACTGATACTGCCAGCTGATTTTATACAAGGGTAGTATTGTAGAAATACCAGCACATTTTCTGCCCAAATATCGGGCTTTTGAGAGGAACCAGACATGACACCAGAACATCCAATTATTTTATGCGGCTTCACAAGCAGTGGAAAGACCACCATCGGAAAACTTCTCTCCGCAAAACTCGGTCTCCCGTTTTACGATACGGATCAGATTCTGATCGAGCACTACAAGATGACGATTCCTGAGATCTTTGCGAAAGGCGGGGAATCCCTTTTCCGGGACTACGAGCATGAGATCGCCCGCCAGGTATGTGACCTCGATCCATCCGTGATCTCCACCGGCGGCGGCATGCTGACATTTGACCGGAACGGGGAGATCCTCGCGAAGAGCGGTACGATCTTCTATATCGACCGTCCGTTTGAGGACTGCTACCGCAATCTCGCGCTGCACCCGGAGCGGCCGTTATTTAAGAATCATACAAAAGAAGAGGTACAGAACATGTACCTCACAAGACGCGGATTGTACAAAAAATACGCAAAGTACGATATTCCAAACACAGGAATTCCGCAGGACGCAGTGGAGAAGATCCTCGGACTATTGTAAGACATAATTAATAGCGTAAATGGTTATTTTCCGCTCAGTGCCATTCATCATCCATCGTGATTCAGTCACCGCTATGTTTAACATTTTTCCTCAAAACGCAGCTTCTGAACTCAGCTTTGAGGATCGCATATGCAAACAAAAAGCCAGGCACATGTTTTCCATTACAACTCATAATTTAATGGATTCCATGTGACTGGCTTTTCGTATTTACCCTTCTTATCTAATTTTCCTTTATTTCACTTCCGTCCCGTCCGGCTTCCGAAGTCCCCTGGTGTTTTTCTCCACCAGCCGTCTCGTCACCATCACCATATGGCCGCAGCCCATGCATTTCAGGCGGAAGTCCGCGCCCACGCGCAGGATCTCCCATTCCTGGCTGCCGCAGGGATGCGGTTTCTTTAATTTTACGATATCGCCTACTTCATATACCATTCTCTATGTCTCCTGTTGCCTTAAACCTGTCTTCTCAAACGATCTCTTATTTCTTACAAATTTTCACGCTCCATACGTTTTCTGCGTGTTGATCCTGCTCTAAACTCCTTTATGCCAGAATCTCGTCGATCCTCTTAATCTCATCCTCCGAAAATCCCGCACACTTAAGCGCCGCCAGACTGTTATCCAGCTGAGAAACCCTGCTTGCGCCCACCAGGACTGTCGTCACTTCCGGGCGGCGTAAGATCCAGGCGATGGCCATCTGGGCCAGGGTCTGTCCGCGCTCTCCGGCAAGTTGATTTAATTGTTTGATTTTTTCTAATTGTTCATCAGAAAGATACCGCTGTGCCACCGTCGTTCCCTCTCTGGAGGCGCGGGATCCCGCCGGGATTCCTTTCAGATACTTATCCGTCAGCGCGCCCTGGGCAAGCGGGGAAAAGCAGATACAGCCCACACCATTTTCATCCAGCGCGGAGAGCAGTCCGTCCTCCACCCAGCGCTCCAGCATATTGTAGCGCGGCTGATGGATCAGGCACGGCGTGCCATTCTCCTTTAAGATCTTGACCGCTTTTCTCGTCTCTTCCTCTTTATAGTTGGAAATCCCCACATAAAGCGCCTTTCCGCTGCGGACGATGTCGCTGAGTGCGCCCATAGTCTCCTCAAGCGGGGTCTCCGGGTCCGGTCTGTGGTGGTAGAAGATATCCACATAGTCCAGTCCCATGCGCTTCAAGCTCTGGTCAAGACTCGCCATCAGGTACTTTCTGGATCCCCAGTTTCCATACGGGCCCGGCCACATGTCGTATCCGGCTTTCGTGGAGATCACTAGCTCGTCCCTGTATGTACCAAGGCAGTCCTTTAACGCCTGACCGAAGTTCTTCTCCGCAAGACCGTTCGCCGGATGTCCGTAGTTGTTGGCAAGGTCAAAGTGTGTGATTCCGCTGTCAAAGGCATGGCACAGGATCTCTTCCTGCTCTGCAATCGTCTTCTCCAGACCAAAGTTCTGCCAAAGTCCCAGCGCGATCCGCGGAAGCTTCAGCCCGCTTCTTCCGCAGCGCTTATATTCCATCGTATCATAACGGTTTTCTGCTGCCTGATACATATCTCTTTCCTCCATATTCCATCATTCTGCCGAATGCAATTCCCGCATTCATCCCAGCATATCGTCATTTCTGCCCCTGACTCTCTACTATCCGTCAGCATGAACAGCATCCTTTTCGAAATTATACTCCGACCGCGTCTCCCAGGACTTCCCCGATCGGTCCGCTGATCACGAGATCCGCCCGGTTGTCCATCGGTGTCACGGACTTATTGATGAGGATCAGCTTATGTCCCCTGTAATAATCGATGAGTCCCGCCGCCGGATACACCGTGAGGGATGTTCCGCCGATGATCAGCACGTCTGCGTTCGTGATGTAATTCACGGACTTTTCGATAGTCTCCTGGTCAAGGCCTTCCTCATAGAGAACAACATCCGGCTTGATCGTTCCGCCGCAGCTGCACTTCGGAACGCCCGTGGAATTTAAGATTGCGTCCAGACCATAAAACTTTCCGCAGCGCGTGCAGTGATTCCGCAGAACAGAACCGTGAAGCTCCCTAACTTCCTTGCTGCCCGCCTTCTGATGCAGTCCGTCGATGTTCTGGGTCACAACTGCCTTCAATTTTCCCATTTCCTCAAGCTTCGCCAACGCCTTGTGCGCCCGGTTCGGCTCCGCGTTCGGAAACAGCATCTTATTCCGGTAGAAACGGTAAAATTCCTCCGGCTTTCTCATATAGAAGGAATGACTCAAGATCGTCTCCGGCGGATAATCATACTGCTGGTTATACAGTCCGTCCGTACTCCTGAAATCCGGAATATGGCTCTCCGTGGACACGCCGGCCCCGCCGAAAAATACGATATTGTTGCTCTCATCCAGCCACTTTTTTAATGTTTCCCGCTCTGTCATGACAGATCCTCTCCTTCCTATTATATAGGTACTTATACAACTTCGTCCAGGAACACCCCGCGGAACGGCTCAATATACTCCCCATACGGAATCTTCTTCACCTGTTCCGGCGTCCGATATCCAAACAACCACTCGGTAAGCTCCGAGATCGTCAGAACCTCCATCTTTCCCTTCGCGATAAACCGGGACTCCTGGGTCATCCTGGAACCGTATTTCGTCAGGTGCCACAGCCATGCGCCCTGGTTCTGGGGTACGAAAAGGTCGTTGATCCCGATCTCCACCGTAACCTCGTCCTGCGGACAGTCTTCCGCCAGATGGATGTTCGTCACGAACTCCGGCATACAGACGATTCTCGCCATGATCGCCGGTTTCCGTCCCGCCTCGCTCCGGTAGTGCTCTCCGGTGTAGAGATAGCGCATCTCCCGCTCCTTTAAGCCCCACTCGCTCTGCATTCCGATAAACCAGTCATCATCGTAGAGCAGCGTGCAGGATCCGTCCTCGCTGGCAAGTTCTTTCTCCATCCGCTGCAGATACGTCTCATCGCGGATCGCAAAGACCTCATACTGTCTCTTTAACCACGCGGTCTGCCACTCCGCCAGATCCGCGCCCAGCGTTTTTAAATTGCAGGGTTCCCTGTGGATATGGGGATTATATTTGAGGACCCAGCGCGGCTGATCATAGATATAACGGAAATCATAGGGACGGTACAGGGACTCCCGCGCCGGCATCAAAAACGTAAACGGCATCCGCTCTTCCTGCATATCCCGCAGCATAGCCAGCATGAGACTTCTCATGTATCCCTTGTGGCGATCGGCAACAAGCGTGGAAACGCCGACGATGTAGTCGCACACCGCCTCGCTTCCCCGCATATAGATCCGGTACGGGTTCCGGTGGATCATGGACACGATCTGTCCCTCTTCCTCCCGGACAAGCACCTTGTTGTCCTTCATCTTTTCCTTAAAATAATAATCGCAAAATTCCGTGGAATCTTCCGGGAACGCCTCTCTCCAGAGATCCAGGCATCTTCCCTTCTCTTCTTTCTCCAAATACCGTATCATACTTTACTCCGCGCTTCCCGCCTCAAAATCTAACTGCTTGATCCGATACTTTCTCGCGAAATCCATCGGCGCATAGGACATCTTCGCCTGACGAAGTCCCGGAAGTCCCATATCATCCTCGCGGTTTACGATCTCCGCTTCCGGGAATTCATGGAGCAGGAACTGCTGGTTGATCATCTGGTAGAGACCGCGCATTTCCGGGTTCGCCTTTTCGATGTGGATGATCGCCATCTTTTCCTTACTATTATAGCTTCCGATAGAAAACGCCTCCAGCTGGTCATCCACATAGATTCCACCCATGCGAACCGACAGCATGGAACAGTTTCTTAAGATCTCGTGGATTCCTTCCACTTCATAATCTAAGTGTCCCTCGACCTCCTGGCCTTTTCCCTCTCTCCATTTGTCTAAGAATTTCCATACCTCACAGCCGTCCGAGCAGCAGAGCGTCCGGTACTCATATCTTCCATCGTACGCTTTCTTGAAGGCATTCAGATTGTTTTTCTTCTTATGAAGCGCTTTTCCGGACAATGTCTTCAATGCCTCGGCGCTGTAAAGGTAGTCTTTCGCGTCCGGAAGCTCCGTCACGGAGTAGCGGTCTGCCGGGAGATTTAAATAGTCCACCGCTTCCTGATCCGCAAGATAGATCTCAAGCGGCAGGTGAAGATTTTCGTTGAAATACCGCTCGATCTCCTTAAAATAGTGGGGCATGTCCTCGATGGCGCAGACCGGAAGAGACGCGTACATCTTTCCCAGGATCCTCATGGTCCAGAGCACTGCCTTGTCATCCCTCTCGCAGAAGTGGACATGATAATAGTCCGCCCAGAGGAAATTATCGAGCATCACACTGTCACATGTGTTGTCGTGGCGTCTTCCATAATACTTACTGAGCTCCGCAAAGTTCTCGGCGCCCAGCTTCTGAAACTGTATATCCATATAAATGTTTTTTCCCTTTCTAACTGCCGCTCATTTCCGGCAGCCGCTTTCTATTTTTCACAGGGAACAGCTCCCTCTTCTCATGGTTCCCTTGTTTTTTACTTTTTATAGTTTACCACACTTCCATAATAAAATGAAGCGATTTGTTTTTCGGCAGTTTTACTCAGAAAATCCAGTAAAATTAGGCTTTTTCGCTATTGACAATTCGTATCACGTGAGTATAATCTAATTTAGATGATACCGCAATGCGAAACATGGTTCCGCATTATGAAACCCGGTATTAAAACTCAATATGACTTGATTATTGACTAAAACTGAATTTCCTAAATTTATAAAGCGAAAAAAGGAGACAGGAATCATGAACGAAGTTTTAGAGAAGATCCAGAAAATTGGTATCGTTCCGGTAGTAGTGCTTGACGATGCAAAGGACGCAGCACCGCTTGCAAAAGCACTTTGCGAGGGCGGTCTTCCGTGCGCTGAGGTTACATTCCGTACAGCAGCTGCAGAAGAGTCCATCCGTATTATGGCAAAAGAGTTCCCGGAGATGTTAGTTGGCGCAGGTACTGTTCTTACAACAGAGCAGGTTGACCGTGCAGTAAACGCTGGCGCAAAATTCATCGTAAGCCCGGGCTTAAACCCGACGGTTGTTAAATACTGTGTAGATAAAGGAATTCCGGTAACTCCGGGTACTTCCAATCCGAGCGATGTTGAGATGGCTATCTCCCTTGGTCTTGATGTTGTTAAATTCTTCCCGGCTGAGCAGGCTGGCGGCATCAACATGATCAAAGCTATGGCAGCTCCGTACACACAGATGAAATTCATGCCGACAGGCGGAATCAACGCTAAGAACATCAACTCCTACCTTGCATTCGACAAGATCCTTGCATGCGGCGGAAGCTGGATGGTTAAGAAAGATCTCGTAGCTGCCGGTGAGTTCGATAAGATCCGCGACCTTACAAAGGAAGCTGTTCAGACAATGCTCGGCTTTGAGCTTGCTCATATCGGAATCAACTGCGACAGCGAGACAGAGGCTGAAAAGACTGCTGACGCATTCGACGGTCTGTTTGGATTCGCAAAGAAAGTCGGCAACAGCTCCGTATTCGCAGGAACAGCTGTTGAGGCTATGAAGTCCAAAGGACTTGGCTCCAAGGGCCACATCGCTGTTGCTACAAACTCTGTAGTGAGAGCTAAGAACTACCTTGAGATGATGGGCTACAAGTTCAACGAAGAGTCCGCTAAGTTCAAGGGCGACAAGATGACAGCGATCTACCTTGCTGATGAGATCGGCGGCTTTGCAGTACATCTTGTACAGAAGTAAGTAAAAATTTCGGGAACTGAAATTTTTACGCTACGCAAACGCAGCGCAGCGGAGTTCGCGGTTCCCGTATTATACGACAAGCGTAATTTTACGCCGTGCGGGCTGGAGGGAAACATGATTTGCACTCTCCCCCCCCAGTCCGTGCGGTTCATGACTATAAATCATATTATAAATATTTAAGGAGAATCCACTCATGTCCAAGAGAGTTATTACATTTGGTGAAATCATGCTCCGTCTCGCTCCGGAGGGATACTATCGTTTCGTTCAGGCTAACAACTTCGGCGCTACTTACGGCGGCGGCGAGGCTAACGTAGCTGTTTCCCTTGCAAACTACGGTTTTGACGCTGCATTCGTTACAAAGCTTCCGAAGCACGAGATCGGCCAGGCAGCTGTTAACGAGTTAAGAAAATACGGCGTTGATACTTCCTTAATCGCTCGCGGCGGCGACCGTGTAGGTATCTACTTCCTTGAGAAAGGTGCTTCCCAGAGACCGTCCAAGGTTATCTACGACCGTGCACATTCCGCAATCTCCGAGGCATCTCCGGAGGATTTCGACTGGGCTAAGATCTTCGAGGGCGCTGACTGGTTCCACTTCACAGGTATCACACCAGCATTAAACGACACAGTTGCTGCTATCTGCCTCGAGGCTTGTAAGAAAGCAAAAGAACTCGGCATCACAGTTTCCTGCGACTTAAACTACAGAAACAAACTCTGGACAAAGGCTAAAGCAGGCGAAGTTATGGGTGAGCTCTGCAAATATGTTGATGTCTGCATCGCAAACGAAGAGGACGCTTCCGATGTATTCGGTATCAAAGCTTCCAACACAGACGTTACAAAGGGCGCTGTAAACCACGAGGGTTACAAGGATGTTGCGAAACAGCTTGCTGACCGTTTCGGTTTCAAGAAAGTTGCTATCACACTTCGTGAGTCCATCTCCGCTAACGATAACAACTGGTCCGCTATGTTATACGATGGTAAGGACTACTACTTCAGCAAGAAGTACGCTATGCGTATCGTTGACCGTGTAGGCGGCGGCGACAGCTTCGGCGGCGGACTTATCTACGCTTGCTTAAACGACATGGATGCTCAGAGCATCATCGAGTTTGCAGTGGCAGCTTCCTGCTTAAAGCACTCCATCGAAGGCGACATGAACATGGTTTCCGTAGACGAAGTTATGAAATTAGCTGGCGGCGACGGATCCGGACGTGTACAGAGATAATTAATTCTGTATTCGATCTAGTTTGCCCATTTGCCAATAAGGGCAAGTTTATTCCTCAATATATACCATAAAAATAAGGACCTCAGCGGCTGCCAATCGCTGAGGTCCTTATTTTCGTCAAATTTCTCTTACTAAACAATACTGCTTTAGTCCCATCCCTTTCTCGACGATCCCAAACACCTTAAATCCAAAATGCGCGTAAAACGCCACATTCTTCTCATTATGTGTCTCCAGGGAGATCATCATCCGGTGTTCCTCCGCGTAGCGGATCGCGTCATCCATAAGCTTTTCCGCCACTCCATGGTGCTGCACATTCGGGCTCACCGCAAGGTAGATGATATGTAAGCGGTTCTCCTGGTGGAGCTGGGCGGTCCAGTGGGAGTTTAAGTAGTCGCGGCCCTTGATGAAGTTCCACAGTGTCTTTAAGCTCTTGTCCTCCTTGATCAGATACTCGTCTGTCTTTAGGGACGCCCACGCCTCGGTAAGGTAAAAGCGGACCGGATCATATTCCTCCGCCTCATCGGACACCACCAGGAGTCCGTTCAACTCCGGACTGTCCGCAAAAATCTCACATGTCTCATAAAACTCATTCAGGTCACACTCAAAAAGCTCCGGCATCAGCCGCTTTCTCGTCTCGGCATCCGGGATCAGAGTCTCATAGAGCGGGTCTCTGGCAAAACATTCTACCAGCATTTTCTGGAGCCGGGGCAGGTCTTCTCTCTGTACCCGGTACAATATCTGGCTGTCCATAACTAAAAATCCAACACCTCTTTCGCTTTTTTTAACCCCGCCGTCAACGTATCCACGGCCTGGATCATATATCGTATATCATCGTCAAAACAGGCAAGCTGCTCTTCTTCCATCTTTCGGAGTGCTCTAAGCTCCTCCGTCACATCATGTCCGCCGTTTTTGATCTTCTTCTGCAGGCTCTTGACCTCCTTCGAGAGATCCACATGGTGGACGATCCGCCCCGCGCCCCACTGTAAGCGGTCGCGATCCTGGTTCAGGACATATTCCGTGAAGTAGTGGTACACTTCGTCATCAAACTGGAACGCATACTGGTTGTTGTCTACGAGGTACAGGGCGTCTAACGCCGCCGTCATGTCCTTATTCTCCAGACTGCGGATCGCATCGCCGATGTGGCGCAGATTGCTCTGAGCGGCCTCGTGAGGGAACAGGACCTCGTCGTGCCAGTTCAGGCGTACGAAGTAGTCCTGGCATTTGCGGAACAGGTAGAGAAGCTGGCTCTGGAGTCTGGCGTTTCTATCATTCGCTTCTGCATTCTCTGTGTTTTCACCATGCTGAGCAGCCGCACTTTCTGCCGTATCCGCCTCATTAGCCCCGGATTTTTCTCTCGAATGAGATTCTTGACCATCTTCGTGTATACAGCATGCAGTATTGGCATTTTCCAAGCCATTTATTTCCTTCACTCTGCCATACACTTCATCCGCGATCTCCTTCGCCTCTGCAGCCCGCTCCAGCAGGACTCTGATACCATCCTCATCTTCCCGTCCCGTAACCGGTCTGACGCTCTCCTGGAGCGCCTGGATCGTTCTTCCGACATTCACCGGGGCAACCTTCACCCGGTCGAACGCCATGACAAGAAGTCCGTAGAGTTCATGGTGGAACTGGAACACATCCGCGTTGTAATACTCGTCATTGTCAAACTGGGAGTGATAGTGGGTCTCCATAAACTCCGCGCTGCTGAACTCATTCACCATGGACGGAATTCCGGAGATCGCTACAGAAAAGTCATCCGACCACGTCTCGATGGGGCACTGTACCCCGAGACCTTCCGGGTAGACCTTCTTCGCGTCCACCGGGAACTCTTTCACAAACTCCGTCAGGAAATCCTCATACTCATAGGTGGACCGGATCGCGTCCCACGGGTTGTGGGCATAGGCCGGAAGCTCAAAGTTTAAGTCCGCGATGACTTTCCCCTGCCATTCCGGCCGGATCTTAAATACCTGCTGCCATGCGCCGGTGGACCAGTCGTACTTGGAGTTCTCGATCCCCCACTCTTCCGCCGCCATACAGCAGAACACGATGGTCTTTTCCGGCTGATAACCGATCTTCAAAAGCGTTCTCGCAATGCCGAACATCAGCGCGATCGCGCAGTTGTCATCCTGGAATCCGTCAAAATAGGAGTCGTAATGACCGCTGAGCAGGATCATGTCATCCGTTTTTCCAGGGATCGTACCCCAGACATTATATGCCGGCATGTTCTCCTTCACGACAGACTTCGCGTCAAACTGTACTGTTATCCGCGGGGTCTCTTTCAACGCCGCTTTCAGGATCTCCGCGTCCTTTTTCGACATAGAAAACGCCGGGGCGTCCTTCGGCCCCGCGATATCCTGGGCATTTAACGCCTCGCTGTCGATCTCCGCGTAGCCGTTATCCTGCACCGCGATCACCGCCGCCGCACCCTTTAAATGTGCCTGGTAGACCGGATAGTTGATCCACCACTCGTCTCTCTGGTTGATGTCCACCATCACAAGGCAGCCCGTCACATCCACGCCATCATAGTCCGCTTCCTTGCCCCGTCCGGCGTAAATAAGCGGATATTCCTTCCAGCCATCCGTCATAAACTCCGTCTGGTAGGCACCGAGCTGGAATTCATGTTCCTTTCCATTCCGGTCTGTAAACCGCATGACCGCCTTCTCGAACTCCCAGGAATCCAGGCAGAGCTCGTCCTTATGGATATCGGAAAGCCCGGTCTGCTCCATCTCCTCCTTCAGAAATTCCCCGGTGTCATATTCTGCCTTTGATCCGGCTGTGCGGTAGCCGAGAACCGGATTGCTCCTGAATTCCTCCATCTTCTTTGCGAGGCGGTAGGAATATCCGATGTCCACGGCTTTTAAATATGTTTCTTCGATCTTCCTTCTGTCACTCTCCACGGCTGTCATCCTCCTTATCCCGCTTCCGCAGGTCTGCTCCCTGAAAACAGGAAACATCCGGCATCTGTAAAACCTGCTTCCAGCCACTTTTTCCGGATGCATATCAACTATAAACTCCGCCGCATCCTGTTCACTGTTTTTTCGTGATGCGGACACGCCGGAGTTTGAAACTGTTTATTTAGTTTTCTGCCTTATTTTCGGTCTCAGTCTCTTCCTGAACGCCTGCTCTCTCATGAGTCGCATTTACCTCGACCTGAGTTGCCTCAACCGCAGCCTGGGCATCTGCATGTGCGGCTGCTTCCGGATTCGGAACGGTGCGCTTTGTGATCGGCATCTGGAGGTTTACACCAAACGGGTTTACGACAACACCCTTTGCCTCTTTTACGAGGATGCTCGGGATCTTATTTGCTGTTACCGCGATTGCCTTAAACTGGTTCTTCGCATTAAATTTGCCGAACTCGATGATATCGGTGAAGATCGGCTGATATGCGTCTCCGTTTTTCTGCTTTAATAGCGGAACGCCAGCGCCTTCCTGGAATGCGGTGATGTATGTTCCGCGGGTGAAGTCCGCAAGGATCTCTTCCTGCATCTCCTTTAACTCATCCGGCATGGTCTCATATTTCTGTTTGCGGAGTTCCTGCATGAAGTACAGGGCTGTCAGGTGAAGGCTCGGATTCTCGATCCATGTCTTCTTCTCCTCTTCCGGCGCGTTCGGCTTATTCTGACCTGGGCGGCTTACAAGCTCCGGAAGCTGGATCCGGCATTCGCTTTCCATGTACTGGTCTACCATCAGGCAGTTCACACCCATAGTGTAGAGGTTTCCATAGAAGTGAAGCATCTGGTTCGCGTCCACTTTTGCGATCTGTACTGGGATCTTCTCCTCGATGAGGCGCTTTCCCTCGCGTCTGATATCTTCCTCGTTAAAGTAGATCAAAACTTCGTCATCAAATGTCTCTTTGTCGCATACCACATACGGCATTTTTGTGCACAAAGACATGATCGTGTAAATCTCCTTTGCGTTTCTTAACTGATTTAAAATCTGCTGTTTATCCATTTTTCTTTCCCTTTCGGTATTCATGCTGCGGCTTTTATCACCTCACCGGTGCATAGATTCCTCTGATGAATATTCTTTCTATAGTTACTTTTATTTCTCATTTTTGAGAGCCGTCTCTTTCTGCTTAATTGCAGCAGATGATCGGTATTCCCTTATACGCATTTTCATATACCTGCGCCGCTACCTTCGGCGGGAGGTTGATACAGCCGTGGGAACCATTCGTCTGGTAGATCGTGCCGCCGAACTTGCTTCTCCAGTTGGCATCGTGAAGTCCGATTCCACCGTTGAACGGCATCCAGTATTTTACAGGAGTTGCGTAATCTTCTCCCTTTAATACACGGTCTTTCTGTTTGTAATACAGTTCAAAGAGTCCTGAAGGTGTCGTGTAGTTCTTTGACACGTTTCCGGATACGAACGGGCTGTCGATAATGACCTTTCCGTCTTTATAGAAGTAGAGATGCTGTGTCGCAAGGTCCACCTCGATATAAGTCTGTCCAAAATCGTAGCCATCATGTGTCGCGCCGCGGCTGTCATAGATCGGCTCACGCTCCGTGGTCTGGCATGCCTTCACTGCGTCCACAAGCGCTGCTGTCTCCGCCGCCTGATTGATCTTCCAGCCATATTTTCCGTATACGACAACGTCACGGCCGGATGTGGTCTTATAATTGTGATTACCATAGGTATCATACTTGTCCGCAAGAGATTTCACATATGCTGCGGCTTTTTCCGTATCCACCTGGATCTCAGTGTCATTTGTTCCTGTGACCCATTTGACCAGTTCCAGACCGTTCAGGGTCTCTCTGCTCGCTCCGAACACATATGTAATTTGAATATCCTTGTATGCGTTCAATGTTGTGCAGAGCTGTACCAGGTTCGCGTCATCAGACTTCACGGTAATCGTTTTATAGCAATCCTGGTCCGCAAGCTTAATCTGTTTTGTCTGACTCAAAAGCGCTGATTTAACAGCCGCTTTCAATTTGTCCATATCCAGTTCATTTCCCTGAACTTCCGGAATGATCGTGAAAGGCTTTCCCTCTTCGTAAGCAGAGATATAGGCATCGGTAGTCGGTGTAGCCGCTGTCACGCAGTGCAGGTTCGCAAGCGCCGCCGCAAGCTTCTCATCATCGAGAGTCGCCTCCACAGTCACAGTATAGGTCTGGTCTGAACCAGGTCCCGTCTTTCTTCCTGTGTCATTCTGCTCCTTTAAAATATCATCCACGCTGCCGGTAACGTTTAAGTGGTAGCCCACATCGGTTCCCTTTAAGGTCTCCAGGTTGCCGTCCGCGTCCTGTATTTTAATCTCGTAGTGTTCGTTGAAATAACCTTCCAGATATCCTTTCGCCTGCTGTGCCGTCTGTTTGGAGACATCCACCGCATTGATCGTAGTGCCGCGCACAAATTTTGCCGTATCATCATTTGTCGCTGCCATCGCAGGAAACGCTGTTCCCACCGCCAGCATTCCGATCACGGCACCGGTCGGGAGAAGCATTCTTAATTTTTTCATGATTCTGTCCTGCCTTTTTTATTTTTCAGTTACAGGATTGCTCTCTTCTTGTTCGCCTCCGGCACCCAAGAAGCTTCGGGCGTCGCCCTTATGCCGCTTTTCATTCAAAAGCGCTTATGCAAGCGAGCTTGCAACACGCTTTCGACTGCAAATCGGCGCAATCCAACTGTCATTCTCTATTTTATCCAACGCACTACATAGTGTCAAGGTGATTATTTCTTGCTTTTTCCTTGCTTTTCTACGGCAAAAGTGCGGCTTTTTATAAAAGATGTCACCATGCGGATCAAACAGTTAAACCGCCTCTACATCCTATCCTGAAAACACCTGTAGAACCTGCCGCAAGCAGCTTCATTCTGACACATGACAGGTCAAAAACGGCACATACCCACCATTCACCTGGCAGGTCTGTGCCGTTTTCATGCTAAACGTTCATTTTCGTCCTATTATTTCTCGATAATGCTCTCCACATCATCCATACCCGCACAAAGCAGCGCAAGCAGCAACGTCTGCTGGCAGCCCTTATAAGCGCCCTCGACCTTAAACTGCTCAGACAGCATATGCGCATGAATATCGTAGTCTGCGCCCATGCCGAGGCATACTGCCGGGAGTCCTGCTTCCAGGGCACGGTTGCAGTTTGTGGAACCGCCGTTTCCGAGCTTCGGCTCCTCGCATCCGAGGTACTCTGCTGCCGCCATAGCGCCCTCTACGATCGGCGCGTGTGCATCCTGGTGACCGGCGTTGACATCACAGATATGTTTTACATCGTATGTAATCGTATCCATGCCCCAGCGCTCTGTCTCCTCCTTGCATGCCTCATCGATGGCATCAAAGATCTTCTTGCGGAGCTTCTCAAGCTCTTCCTGGGAGTTGGAGCGGAAGTTGAAGCGGATCTGCGCTACCGGAACGATAGCATGAACAGCCTCGAAGCTTCCGGCCTGCATGGTAGTCACCGCAAATGTGGTCATCGGCTCCTTCGGAACCTGGATCTCGGAGATCTTCGCGATGGCACGTCCTGCCGCATGGATCGGATTTGCTACCTTAGCGAACGCGCCGCAGGCATGTCCGCCGATTCCGTGGAAGTTGATCTCGTAGGTCTGGATTCCGGTCGCCTCATATGTGATCTCCTGGAATCCCGGGCCATCAACGGAAATGCTTGCATCCAGCTCCGGATGATGGTTTACATAGTACTGCATTCCCTTTAACGCGCCGGTTCCTTCCTCCTGGACCGTCCCGACGAACTGGATATCGCCCTTTGTCTCGATTCCAGCGGCGTTTAACGCGCGGATCGTGGACAGGACCGTCGCGCATCCTCTCGTGTCATCTACGATACCCGGGCATTTGATAAAGCCGTCCTCGCGGACGATCTCAAGCTTCGTGTCGAGCGGGAATACGGTGTCCATATGTCCCTCTACGAGAACGGTCTTTCCGCCGCCAGTACCCTTTCGGATTCCGACACAGTTGCCGTACTCATCGATATGGCAGTCTGTGAGACCCTCTTCCTTAAACATTTCAAGAAGTCTCGCCGCCTTCTTCTGCTCGTGGTTTGTCGGGGACGGGATCAGGGTGAGCTCGATCTGCTTGTCAATAATCTCGTTCTGGTCGTCTTCCATGAACTGAAGGGCTTTCTGAACCTTCACGTCCTTTGTCAGTGCGTCAAATTTCTTCTGAACTTTCTCGGAAACCTTATATTCCATCTGTCATTCCTCCGTTTTCTGAATATCCTACAGAGTCTGCCCGGCATCTGCGCATAGGCATAACTCCCGGACCGCAGATCGGTCCCTATCAGATTCTAAGTGACAGAGGCGGTCGTCTCAGGCTGCCTCCTGCCTGCTAGTGTACCACAAAAATGTGATTTTGTGTATTTTTTATACGAACAAAAGTTTTTATCCTGCGCACATCGCAAAAAAGGATAGATTGCCAGTGTCCTCTTATGTTCTGGCAGGTCTATCCTTTTTTCATATACTTTTACAGTTGTTTCTGTTCCGCGCAGTTTGCTGCCGGAATTTTACAGACGGATCACCATCTCATCAAGCGGCATTCTGTCCGCATGAAGTCTTGACGGATGTGCGGTCTCTGCTGGGTAGCCAAGCGGAAGGAACGCCGTCGCCACAAGTCCCTTCATCTCCGGGAACATCTCATGAAGCTTCTCCTGGCTGAACATGCCGACGTAGCAGGTTCCAAGTCCAAGATCTGCGGCCTGAAGCATCATCTGTGTCGCTGCGATCGTCGCGTCGATCTCACCGTGGTTCTTCATATCCCCCTCGCGGTTCCATGCCTTCGCCGGATCATATGCCACAACGAGGATCACCGGCGGGTGGAACTTGCATGCGGTGCACTCGTTTGCCTTCTCCAGTGCCTCTTTGCTCTGCATAACGAGAATGCGCTGCGGCTGAAGGTTGTGGGCGGTCGGTGCCTTGCGGCCTGCCTCTAAAATCTTCTCCAGTTTCTCAGCCTCTACCGGGCGGTCACTGAACTTTCTGAGGGAGTATCTTTCTGCACATAATTTTTCGAAATCCATAGTTTGCCTCCTGTTTTTCGGTACCTCAGATATCTTCCCATCTCAGTCAAACAAAACTGCTTCCGTAAGAACATCTGCCTGAAATACCGCATATTTTGCACTCATTATATCCCACGTCTTATATTTTTTCAAATTAAACTTTATGTTATGAGAAACTTTCTTAATGAGTAATTATTCAGTACCTTCATAGTTACGAGCAACAATCCATTCCAAATCGGCTGCGCCGATGGGATTTTTGCCTTCCAGCCTATACTTTCTTACGGTCAGTGCAGCAAGTGCGCAGACCTACTGAACAGTTACCTTAATGATTTCATATCTGCTCTTACACAGACTCCTATATAGGTCTATTTACAAAATCTCCCCATATCTTCCCAGAAAGCTCTTCATTCTCTCATTATCCGACGAGAATACCTTCTCCGGCGTACCTTCCTCCACGATCACGCCGCCTTCCATAAAGATCACGCGGTGGGATATATCTCTCGCAAACGCCATCTCGTGGGTGACGATCACCATGGCGATATTTAAGTCCGCCAAAGAACGGATCACCTTCAACACCTCAGCCGTCAGCTCCGGGTCCAGAGCTGATGTCGGCTCGTCGAAGAACAGGATCTTCGGGTTCAGCGCCAGGGCTCTCGCGATCGCCACGCGCTGGCACTGTCCGCCGGATAACTGGCACGGATAGTAATCCTCCTTGTCCGCAAGTCCCATCTTCTTTAAAAGCTCTCTCGCTTCCTTATATACAGTCTCCTTGTCGCGCTTCTGAACATGGATCGGCGCGTCAACAATATTTTTCAGAACGGAATAGTGCGGGAACAGGTTGAAGTTCTGGAACACGAGACCGTACTGGCTCCTGATCTCCTTCATATCCTTTTTATCCGCATAGACCACATGTCCGTCCTTATCCGTCCATGCCGCCTTTTTTCCGAGATAAACGATCTCGCCGCCATCCATCTTCTCCAGCATTGTCGCGCACCGGAGCAGCGTCGATTTACCGGAACCGGACGGTCCGATGATGGATACGATCTCGCCCTCGCCGATGCTGATGGAGATGTCCTTCAGCACGGACAGGTTTTCAAATGATTTCTCTACATGATTTAACTCTAACAGATTCATGCTCCACAGACCTCCAATCCTACCGGTAATAATCCAGTTTTTTCTCGATCCACTCCATAACGACAGCCACGATAAGGTTGAACACATAGTAGAAGATTCCGGCTGCGACAAACGGGATCATGTTTGTCTGGGACGCTGCCAGAGCCTTCGCGATCGTGAACATCTCGGCAACACTCAGAGTGAACGACAGGGACGTATCCTTTACAAGTGTGATGACCTCGTTCGTGATCGACGGCAGGATGCGCTTGATGACCTGCGGCAGGATGATCTTGAAGAAGGTCTGCGCCTTATTGTATCCCAAAATCTGTGCCGCCTCATACTGCCCTACCGGCATCGACTGAATACCGCTGCGGTAGATCTCCGCGAAATATGCCGCGTAGTTGATCACAAATCCGATAAATGTCGCCGTCAGGCGGTAGCCGCTGCCGACCTTAATATGGAACAGATAGTATGGCCCGAAATAAACGACCATCAACTGCAGCATTAACGGAGTTCCGCGCATGATAGAGATGTAAAATTTTACGATCATGCTGATCACGCGATTTTTTGACATGCGTCCGAACGCCACAACAAGTCCAAGCGGAAGAGAAAACAGCAGTGTGATCACGAAGATCTGCGTGCTGATCAGCATACCGCCGGCGAGCTGTGCGACCATCTGCCCGATTGTCATTTTACCCATACGATCTTTACCTGCTTTCTTTTATGATTCACAGCCGCCTTTTCTTTCAGCCGCTGCACCGGCAGGATTTCCCGCCTTCTTTCAGTTCACTTTCTGTCCATGCAGCTATTTTTGCCTTTTCAGCTACCTGACAACACAAATTACGGGAACTGTTGACCGGTTCCCGTAATCTGAATCCTGCATTTATTTTAGCTGATATGGAAATGTCTGTCAAACAGCATTTCCATGATTCGGCAATATTCTGCGATCTTACTTACCGATCGTTGTAACGTCCTCACCGAACCACTCGTCGGAGATC
>CAVIYT010000190.1:0-1098 GCA_963646925.1 Paludibacteraceae bacterium | reverse complement strand
CTGAATCCTGCATTTATTTTAGCTGATATGGAAATGTCTGTCAAACAGCATTTCACGATTTCTGGTCCGATCTTACTTTCCGATCGTTGTAACATCCTCACCGAACCACTCTTCGGAGATCTTTGCTAATGTGCCGTCAGCTGCCATC
Organism: Paludibacteraceae bacterium; assembly: GCA_963646925.1. Taxonomy (GTDB): domain Bacteria; phylum Bacillota; class Clostridia; order Lachnospirales; family Lachnospiraceae; genus Pilosibacter. The sequence goes on along the minus strand of CAVIYT010000190.1, from coordinate 950 downwards.
TCCTCTAATGTTGCCTGTACTTTATCTCTTAACTCTGTGTTGCCTTTCTTGAAGCCGACACCGTACTCTTCCTCGGAAAGGGCATCGTCAAGAATCTTAAAGTCTGCGTTTCTCTGTTTGATCTGGTATGCTGCAACGATCGTGTCCATTGCAACTGCGTCAACAGCGCCCTGTTCGAGATCCATGAATGCAGTGTTGTAATCCGGTGTTGTTAAAAGCTGACCGAATGTGTTTGCGAGATCCTGGTCCTCTCTTAATGCAGCCTCTGCGGAAGAGTCTGCCTGTACCTCTACGACTTTTCCTGCGAGGTCAGCCTGGCTGTTGATATCAGAATCATTTGCTACAACAAATACCTGCTTGTTTGCCATATACGGTGTTGTCCATGTGTAGTCATCTTCACGGCCGGTCATTGTAAATCCGTTCCAGATGCAGTCGATGTTGCCGGACTCAAGCTCCATATCCTTGGAGTCCCATGCGATCGGCTGTGCCTTGTACTCGAGACCGAGACGGCTTGCAACCTCTTTTGCGAGATCAAGGTCGAATCCTGTGAATTCACCGTTGTCACCGATGAATCCCATCGGCGGGAAGTCCTGGTCGAAACCAACGATCAGTGTGCCGCCTGCTGCTTCTGCTGCCGCTGCTGTCGTATCAGCTGCCGTTGTGTCTGCTGTCGTTGTCTCCTCTTTTGTCTCAGCGGATGTCTCTGCTGCTGTTGTCTCTGTCTTTGCTCCGCCGCATGCTGCGAGGGAAAGTACCATTGCGGATGCCATAACTGCGCTTAATAATCTCTTCTTCATCATAATTATATCCATTCCTTTCGCTTCGCTCAGGCACAAAACGTTATGAAAATGGTTGCCTGAGTCTATTTTTCTTTTATAATTCTTCTTATAGGGAACTCGGTATACTACAAATCACGGGGAGGTGAGTGGGCTGTCCGGCTTGCCGGATGA
>CAVIYT010000189.1:0-4129 GCA_963646925.1 Paludibacteraceae bacterium | reverse complement strand
GCTTAAGGCGTCTCGAATCGGGGTCCGACTTAAAGATAATTCAGTGGTGAGCTGTTCTTCATTTAAAAAAGTTCCCGGTGCGTACTCGCATGTGACGATCTTCATGCGGATCGCATTGTACGCTAGAGTTTTAAGGTTTATTTTTGGCATAATCGACTCCTGTTTTTGTTCACAACGAAAAAACGAACAATTTTATACTAACACAAAATAAGAGAGTTTTCAAGGAAATGCGAAAAATTGTCAACTGGCGTTTTGCACAAGTCAAAAAGTGGTAATTTGTTGAAATAGTCAAAAGTGAAATGAATTTCTTAACACTTATTGACAATAACATAAAAAGCATTATAATCTGTTGTATACAACAAGAAATACAACAGCTTAACTTTCAAACAAATTATACAGAAAGCAAAATCGTAAGATCAAGGAGGAAATGACGATGAAAGCAATGTATATTGACGCACCGGGTCAGGTTTCTATTAAAGATGTAGAAATGCCGGTAAGAAAAGAAGGAGAAGTTTTATTAAAGATCCTTTACGGTGGAATCTGCGGAAGCGACCTTGGTTCCTACCGTGGAACATTCGCATATTTTGATTACCCGAGAATCCCGGGCCACGAGTTCTCCGCTGAGGTTATCGAGGCAGACGAGAACAACGCATACGGCATCAAGCCGGGAATGATCGTAACATGCAACCCGTACTTCAACTGCGGACACTGCTATTCCTGCAATCACGGAATCGTAAACGCATGTATGGATAACCAGACAATGGGATGTCAGAGAGACGGCGCTTTCCAGGAGTACATCACAATGCCGATCGAGCGTGTGTATGACGGTAAGGGAATGGACGCTAAGACACTTGCGGCGATCGAGCCGTTCTGCATCAGCTACCATGGCGTAAGCCGCGCAAACGTAAAAGAGGGAGATAAAGTCCTTGTAGTCGGTGCTGGTACCATCGGTGTTCTCGCAGCGATCGCAGCAAAGGCAAAGGGCGCTACCGTTTACATCTCCGATGTATCCGAAGGAAAGCTTGAGATGGCAAAAGACTTCGGTGTTGACGGAACTTTATTAAATGATTCGCCGGAAAACTTCGAGAAACGTGTCGCTGAGATCACAAACGGAAACGGTTTCGATGTAACGATTGAGGCAGTTGGACTTCCGTCCACATTCCAGAACTGTATCGATGCCTGCTGCTTCGGCGGACGCATGGTCCTCATCGGAGTCGGCAAGAAGAACCTTGACTTCAACTTCACACTGATCCAGAAGAAGGAATTAAACGTATTCGGTTCCAGAAACGCATTAAAGAAAGACTTCTTAGAGCTGATCGATATTGTGAACGCAGGCAAGGCACCGCTTCATAAGATCATCACAAATACATACGCATTCGATGATGCCGCAAAGGCATTCGACGATTTTGCTCACAACCCGGGCGACATGTTAAAAGTCGTATTTGACTTTTCCAAGATCACAAAATAATAAACTAAGAACCTTTCCCCGGACAGGCCGGGGTGAGAAGTCTTCCGGCGGGTGGGGATCCGCCGGAAGATGAGATAAATGTTTTTAAAACAAAACGGAGGGAAACATTATGAAACTCAGAAAAGTTATGGCATTAACAATGGCTGGCGCTATGGCAGCAACAACACTTACAGCTTGCGGAAGCAGCTCTTCCACAACAGAGACAACAGCAGCCGCTGCTGAAACAACAGCCGCAGCAGCAGATACAACAGCTGCAGCAGCAGACAATGGTTCCGCAGACGCTGAGACAGTTCTTCAGGTAGCTTTCGAGAACTCCATTTCCGAGCCGGTTGGCCAGGGCTGGGAGAAAGCTCAAGAGATCATCAAAGAGAAATCCGGCGGCAAGATGGCAATCGAGATCTACCCGGATTCCCAGCTTGGTGACAAGTCTTCCTTAATCGACTCCATGCTTCTCGGCGAGAATGTCTGCACACTTGCAGACGGCGCTTTCTACGCTGACTACGGTGTACCGGATTTCGGTATCGTATTTGGACCGTTCCTCTTCGATTCCTGGGATCAGGTTTGGACATTAATCGATTCCGACTGGTACAAAGAGCAGTGTGACAAGCTTGAAGAAAAAGGCTTAAAGATCATCGCTTCCAACTGGATCTACGGAGAGAGACATACTCTTACAAACGTTCCGGTAAACACAGTTGATGACTTAAAGGGATTAAAGATCCGTGTTCCGTCCAACGAGATCCAGTCCAAGGGCTTCGATGTACTTGGCGCAACATCCACAGGTATGGCACTTGGTGATGTTTACCAGGCTCTTCAGACAAAGACGATCGACGGCGCTGAGAACCCGCTTGCAACTCTGTACGGCAGAAAGCTTCACGAGGTTGCTAAATACTTAATCCTTGATGGACATGTAAAGAACTTCACAACATGGGTTGTATCCGCTGACTGGTTCAACAGCCTTCCGGAAGAGCAGCAGACATGGTTACTTGAGACAGCTGAAGAAGCTGGTGAGTACAACAACGAAGTTCAGCAGGCTGCTGACGCTGATTACCTCCAGAAGATGAAAGACGAAGGCGTAACAGTTGTTGAGCCGTCTGAGGAAGTTCTTGCTGGATTCAAGGAGAAAGCACAGGCATTCTACGATATGGGCGCTGACTTCGGTTGGAGCGATGGCCTCTACGACACAGTTAAGAAAGCTATGGGTGCTGAGTAATCCATTCTGCAGTAAAAATGCATAAAGCAGCTGTTCCCGGCGGAGGGGTCCGCCGGGGCGGCTTCCCTGATAGGAGTCTTGAAATTTATGGAGAAAAAAGAAAATAAAGCTGCAGCGATCCTCGGAAATCTCGATATCATCGTTGCTTCCATTATTCTTGCAATCCTGATCGTCCTGACATTCCTCGGCGTTGTATGGAGATATATCTTCAACGCACCGTTCACATGGCTTGAGGAGGTTCAGACATCCTGTATGGTCTGGATCGTATTCGCAGGCGCAGGCGCAGCATTCCGCTCCGGCAACCATGTTGCGATCGAGATGATCGTTGACTTAATGCCGAAGGCAATGCAGAAGATCATGGAGATCATTATTTCCGTGATCGTAGTAGTCGTAATCGGATATCTGTTCATTCAGAGCATTGGTTTCATCCAGGTGTTCTTAAAGAGCGGACGTTCCACAAGTATGTTAAAGATCCCGTACGCATGGGTTTATGGTATCGCGATCGTATCTTACTTTGATATGGTCATCAGCTATTTCTACGCACTGTTCCACGGTGTAAAATCTGAGGCAAAGGAGGCAGCAAGCAGCGATGAGTAATGTCTTAATGTTATCCGCAATTGTTATGCTGGTTCTTCTTTTCTTCAAGGTTCCGGTATTCATCGCCGTTCTCGGCGGTTCCATGGTTTATTTCGTAATGAACCCGGGAATCAATACCGTTATCTTTGCCCAGCAGGCAATCATTGGTACTGAGAAAATTTCCCTTATGGCGATCCCGTTCTTCGTTTGTGCCGGTATCTTCATGAACTACACCGGTGTTACAAAGAGAATCATGGATTTCTGTGAGGTTGTAACAGGACGTCTTCCTGGCGGTCTCGCACAGGTAAACGTACTTTTATCCACCGTTATGGGCGGACTTTCCGGATCCAACATCGCCGATGCAGCGATGGAATCCAAAATGATGGTTCCGGAGATGACAAAGAAGGGCTTCTCCCTGGAGTTCTCCAGCGTTGTAACAGCCGCTTCCTCCATGATCACACCGCTTATCCCGCCGGGAATCGCAATGATCCTTTACGGATGTATTGCGAACGTTTCCATCGGTAAGCTGTTTATTTCCGGTCTTGGTGTCGGAGGTCTCCTCTGCGTATCCATGATGATCCTTGTAGGTTTTGTCTCCAAGAAACGTGGATATGGTATCTTAACAACAGAGAAAATGACATGGTCCAAGTTCTGGACAGCTTTAAAACCGGCGATCCTGCCGTTACTCCTCCCGATCATTATCATCGGCGGTATCCGTATCGGTATCTTCACAGCGACTGAGGCAGGAGCTGTGGCAATTCTTTACGCTGCATTCCTTGGAATTATCTACCATGAGATGCACATTAAAGATATGATTCAGGGCTTAAAGGAGACTGTCTGCACGACAGCTTCCATCATGCTCATCGTATCCGCAG
>CAVIYT010000188.1:0-4248 GCA_963646925.1 Paludibacteraceae bacterium | reverse complement strand
GAACTACCTTTATGGAGCTTTACCGCCATGCAGATACAGCGCTGTATCAGGTGAAGCGGGGCGGAAGAGATGGCTTCAGTGTATATGAAAAGGCGAATTAATGTTACAGTTCAGCCATGCGCTGGTTTGAATGAACTGTAAAAAAGTTTTTTCAGCATATTGACTTGGGAAAATTATTATGCTATAATCCAACCAATATAACACTTCAAACCGTTGAAGCGGAGATAACGGCTATGATGCCTTCACAGAGAGTCCGGGGTGGTGGAATCCGGATATGAAACACATAGTCAAATGGACCGCTGAGGGCGCAGTCAAAGGTATTCCGATACCGAGTATTCTGCGACGTTGCAGGCAGACGTCATTTGCCGGGGATATGTTTGTATCCTGCTAAGCGCATGGTAAGACCCATGAATCAAGGTGGCACCGCGGATCAAATTGTTTGTATTCGTCCTTGACAGAAACTATCATTCTGTCAGGGACTTTTTTTATGTACCAGGAAATTCCGAGGAATTCCCTGGTACATAAAAAGGCACATTCTATTATTCTATCCCCCCTGACAGTACCGCACATATCATTACGAGGAGGTCCTGTTATGAAATTTATGCCGGAACTGGATGAAGTCAGGAAGATCGCGGAGGAGGGAACATACCGCGTGCTGCCGGTAAGCTGCGAGATCCTGTCGGATTTTACAACACCGATCGAGACCATGCGGATCCTGAAAAATGTCTCTACACACTGTTACATGTTGGAATCCGCTATGGCAAATGACAAATGGGGACGATACACGTTCATGGGATTTGACCCGAAGATGGAGATCACATGCCGGGACGGGGAGATGAAGGCGGGAAATATAACCCTGAAAACAGAGGACCCGTCTGCGGCGTTAAGAGAGATCCTGAAGGACTATAAAAGCCCGGGATTTTCTTACCTTCCGCCATTTACGGGAGGTCTTGTGGGATATTTTTCCTATGATTATCTCGGATACAGCGAGCCGTCAGTGAGATGCAGGGCGGAAGATACGGAAAATTTCAAAGATGTGGACCTGATGCTGTTCGACAAGGTGATCGCCTTTGACCATGTGAGTCAGAAGATCATTCTCATGGTCAACATGGCGTTAGACGACGTGGAGGTCGGTTACAACAAAGCGGTGATGGAACTTCGTCAGCTGGTACAGCTTTTGAAAAACGGGGAGAAGCAGGAAGAACCGGGCGGAAAGATGACCGGGGAGGTCACACCGCTGTTTAACCGGGAACAGTACTGTGCCATGGTGGAAAAAGCGAAACATTATATCCGCGAGGGCGATATCTTCCAGATCGTTCTTTCCAACCGCTTAAGCGCGCCGTTCGAGGGAAGTCTCTTAAATACATACCGGGTACTCAGAACACTGAACCCGTCCCCGTACATGTTCTATTTCGCGGGCACCGATGTGGAGGTGGCAGGCGCGTCGCCGGAGACGCTGGTAAAGCTTGAGGACGGCGTGCTCCACACATTTCCGCTAGCGGGAACAAGACCGAGAGGAAAGACGGAGGAGGAAGACAAAGCCCTGGAAGAGGAGCTTCTGGCGGATAAAAAAGAGCTGGCAGAGCACAACATGTTAGTGGACCTCGGAAGAAATGATCTCGGAAAGATCAGTAAATTCGGTTCTGTCCAGGTAGAAAAACTCCATTCCATCGAGAGATATTCCCATGTCATGCATATCGGCTCCACGGTGCGCGGCGAGATCGATGATTCCCATGATGCTCTGGACGCCATCGAGGCGGTACTGCCTGCGGGAACGCTGTCGGGGGCCCCGAAGATCCGGGCGTGTCAGCTCATCGGGGAACTGGAGAACAATAAACGCGGCATCTACGGCGGAGCGATCGGATACATCGACTTCACCGGAAATATGGACACCTGCATCGCGATCCGCATCGCCTACAAGAAAAACGGAAAAGTGTTTGTGAGAAGCGGAGCGGGCATCGTGGCGGATTCGAATCCGGAAAAGGAATTTGAAGAGTGCATCAACAAGGCAAAGGCAGTTGTGAGAGCGTTAGAGATCGCTCAGGAGGAAGACTTATGATTTTACTGATCGATAATTATGACAGCTTTTCCTATAATCTTTACCAGCTGATCGGAGAGATCGAACCGGACATCCGTGTGATCCGGAACGATGAAATGACGGTGGAAGAGATTCGGGTGCTGAAGCCGGACCGGATCATTCTCTCACCGGGACCGGGACGACCGGAGGACGCGGGAATCATCATGGACGCGGCAAAGGTTCTGGGAAAGGAGATCCCGGTCTTCGGGGTGTGCCTGGGACATCAGGCGATCTGTGCCGCTTTTGGAGCGACGGTCACATACGCGAAGGAACTTATGCACGGAAAACAGTCGGATGTGACATTTGATACGGAATCGCTGCTGTTTAGAGGATGCCCGGAGAAAGCACCGGTGGCCCGCTACCATTCCCTGGCGGCAGACCCGGAGACGATGCCGGAGGAACTGAAGGTGACGGCGGTCACGGAGGACGGCGAGATTATGGCGGTGCAGCATATAAAGTATCCAATCTACGGCGTGCAGTTTCATCCGGAATCGATCATGACGCCGGACGGGAAAAAGATGATCGAGAACTTTATCAAAAGGATTGCGTAAAACAATAGATTTTTTGAAAGGGGATCACAGATATGATCAAAGAGGCAATCGTAAAGATCGTAAATAAAGAGGACCTTACTTATAATGAAGCGTACACCGTCATGAACGAGATCATGGACGGGGAGACGACTCCGACCCAGAACGCGGCGTTCCTGGCTGCACTCTCCACGAAAAGCGCGCGGGCAGAGACCACAGACGAGATTGCGGGCTGCGCGGCGGCTATGAGAGACCACGCGACGAAAGTTGAGACGGACATGGATCTGTTTGAGATCGTCGGAACAGGCGGGGACAACGCGGGAAGCTTCAATATTTCCACCACAGCAGCTCTGGTTGCGGCAGCCGGAGGTGTTAAAGTAGCAAAACACGGAAACCGCGCGGCATCCTCAAAGTGTGGAACGGCGGACTGCCTGGAGGCACTGGGAGTCAACATTGAGCAGAGTCCGGATATGTGCAGAAAACTTTTAAAGGAAGTGGGAATGTGCTTCTTCTTCGCCCAGAAATACCACACATCCATGAAATATGTGGGCGCGATCCGGAAGGAACTTGGATTCAGAACCGTATTTAACATCCTGGGACCGCTCACGAACCCGGGAACACCGTCCATGCAGCTCTTGGGCGTGTACGATGAGTATCTGGTGGAGCCGCTGGCGCGCGTCCTTGTGAGCCTTGGAATCAAGCGCGGAATGGTGGTCTACGGACAGGATAAGCTGGATGAGATCTCCCTCAGCGCGCCGACGGCGATCTGCGAGATTCGGGACGGATGGTACAGATCTTCCGTGATCACACCGGAAGAGTTCGGCTTTGAGCGCTGCGAAAAGGAAGACTTAAAGGGCGGCACACCGGCAGAAAACGCGGAGATCACACGTTCCATCTTAAGAGGAGAGAAGGGACATAAGAGAAACGCTGTCCTGATGAATGCTGGCGCAGCTTTATATATCGCGGGAAAAGCGGATACCATGAAGGATGGAATTGCTCTGGCGGCAGAGCTGATCGATTCGAGAAAGGCACTGGAAGTGTTGGAGAAGTTTGTGAAAGTCAGCAATGAGACAGATGGACAGTAGATCTGCGCATTTGAGGCGCTGACCGATTTACAATGGAAAGGCGGAATAAAAATGACCATATTGGACCAGCTGACAGATTATGCGAGAGAGCGGGTAAAATTTGCGAAAGGTGAGATCCCGGCGGATGAGATAAAGCGCAGGGCGCTTGCGATGGAAAAAGGAGATCTTCGCTTTGAAAAGGTACTTGGGAAGCCTGGAATCTCCTTCATCTGCGAGTGTAAAAAAGCGTCCCCGTCGAAAGGACTGATCGCGCCGGAGTTTCCTTATTTACAGATCGCGAAAGAATATGAAAACGCGGGGGCGGACGCAATTTCTGTCCTCACGGAGCCGAAATGGTTCCTGGGAAAAGATGAATATCTGAAAGAGATTGCCGGAATGGTAAAGATCCCCTGCCTGCGGAAGGATTTTACCGTGGATGAATACATGATTTATGAGGCGAAGCTTCTGGGAGCGTCAGCGGTACTTTTGATCTGCTCGATCCTTTCAAAGGAACAGTTAAAAGAATACAGGGACATCTGCGATGAACTGGGGCTTTCAGCACTGGTGGAAGCCCATGACG
>CAVIYT010000187.1:3790-10026 GCA_963646925.1 Paludibacteraceae bacterium | reverse complement strand
GTGTAAAAAGCATGCTGATCGCCATCGTGATCAACTCCTGGGTAGGATTTTCAAGAATCGTCCGGGGCGAGGTCATGAAATTAAAGCAGGAGAGCTTTATCAAGGGACTCCGGACCATCGGGGCCAGTGACCTCCGGATATTGTTTTTCCATATTTCACCGAATATTTTAGGAACTCTGTGCGTACTTTTCGCCACACGGATCGCCGGAAACGTGATCTCCGTGGCATCCATGAGCTATCTGGGGCTGGGACTCCAGCCGCCGACTCCTGACTGGGGCGTTATGATCAATGACGCGAGGCAGTATTTCCGGCAGGAGCCGTTGCTTGTTGTCGCACCGGGACTCTGTATTTTGCTTCTTTCCCTGAGCATCAACCTTCTCGCGGATGAGCTTCGCGACAGACTGGATGTGAGGAAAGATGTGATGAAAAATATGTAGCAAGGATTGAAAATCTGCGGCAGGTCTGTCGAGAGAAGAACTTTTTCCTTGAAAGTCTTCAAAATATAGGCGGACTATAAATATTTTTGAAAATTGCAATTGTGCAGAGTACAAAACAATTTGGAGCAAAAGTACAGAAAGTTGAGAAGTTGAATGGAAGATAGAAAAGAATGGAAAACAGGCGAAAAAAGCGATATTGAGATCCGGAATCTCTCCGTCTCTTTCCAGGACGGCGGCGAGACGGTACATGCCATGGAAGGCGTCAACGCGTACTTCCCGGCTGGCAGCGTCACCGGACTCATTGGGGAAAGCGGCAGCGGAAAATCACTTCTCGGCATGTCCATCTTAGGACTTTTATCCGGACAGGCGAAGGTAGAGGGAACCTGCATGTACAAAGGTATGGACCTGTACCGCCTTTCGGAAAAAGAGATGCAGAAGATCCGCGGGGAAGAAATCGCCCTGATTCCGCAGAATCCCACGGAGTCGTTAAACCCGATTCGAAGAATCGGAAAACAGCTCACGGAGTGCATGACCGTCCACGGAAATAAAGACAAAGAGCTCGCGAATTCAAGGCGTGATGAGTTCCTCCGCCGGTTCGGCTTCCAAGACCCGGACCGGATCAACCGCTCGTATTCCTTTCAGCTCAGCGGCGGCATGAACCAGAGAGTAATCTCAGCCATGGGACTGATGAACCGCCCCAAATGGGTTATTGCAGATGAGCCGACGAAAGGTCTGGACGCGATCTTAAGACGGCAGGTATACCAGGTTTTAAAAGAGATCTCAGAGACGGACACGGAGGGAATGATCGTGATCACCCACGATATCGCCCTGGCGGGAGTGCTCTGCGACCGACTGATGGTACTCTATAAAGGAAGTATCATGGAAGCCGGGGATACAAAGACGATTCTGGAACGTCCGGCTCACCCGTACACAAAGGGATTGATCGCATCCCTGCCGGGAAAAGGAATGCATCCCATCGGCCGTGCAGTGCGGGAAAGAGAGGGAAACTCCGGCTGCAGCTTTTATCCAAGATGTCCCCGTGCGACGGACGCCTGCAAAAACGGACCGGTCCCGGAGGCGGAGCTCCCGGATGGACGGAAAGTGAGGTGCGTCCTGTATGCTTAAGGTCAGCCATATCTGCAAGACATTCACAGGCGGGATCATAAAGAAGACCCGCGTGGACGCGGTAAAAGACGTGTCCTTCACGATCCGTGACGGGGAGACGTTCGGAATCGTCGGAAATTCCGGAAGCGGAAAATCCACGATCGCCAACATGCTGCTCTCCCTGATCAAACCGGATTCCGGCACCATCGAGATCGACGGAAAGCTCCAGATCATCTTCCAGCACCCGGAGACGTCCTTAGATCCGGCGAAAAAGATCGGTTACAGCCTGGAAGAACCGATGATCATCCATAAGATGTATGACAAAGCCGAAAGAAAAGCCCGTGTCAGAGAGCTTTTGGACCTGGTGGATCTTAACGAGGAGCTTTTGGAGCGCTATCCGCACCAGATCAGCGGAGGCGAGGCACAGCGGATCATGATTGCCAGGGCACTCTCCTTAGATCCAAAGATCCTGATCCTGGATGAACCCACCAGCATGCTGGATGTCTCAGTCCAGGCCCAGGTGATGACACTGTTAAAAGAACTCCAGGAAAAACTTGGATTGAGTTATCTTCTGATCTCCCACGACCTCGACGTGGTCCGCTGGTTCTGCGACGAGATCGCGGTGATGGAAGAAGGAAAATTCGTGGAGACCGGCCGGACGGAAAATGTCATCGGGCATCCCAAGGAGGAATTCACGAAGAAGCTGGTGGAAAATTTTATATTGGAATAGAGAATGCGGCGCGGGAGAAAGTCCCTGCGCCGTTTTTGCACACTTGCACGAAGCGGCAGATCGTCGCAAACGACTGGTTTCAGTGTGAAACAAAGTTTAGGAATGAATTTCTTATAGTTGCTGATTGACATTTAACACGTTAAAGTGATACGATTTCGACATACAGGTTTACGAAATGATTGACAATCCATACAGTTTAGGCTAAACAGAAAAAATAACGGACCGGGAGGATAAAACTATGCTGAAATTTGACTCGCAAAAAAACGATTATCCATCACGAAGAAGTGTGATCTACGGACGAAAAGGCATGGTCTGCACGAGCCAGCCGCTGGCGGCCCAGGCGGGACTTGATATTATCAAGCAGGGCGGAAATGCCATTGACGTGGCGATCGCGACGGCGGCCTGCATGACCGTACTGGAGCCGACCTCCAACGGAATCGGAAGCGATGCCTTCGCCCTGGTCTGGACGAAAGGGGAACTTCACGGACTCAACGCCAGCGGAAGAGCGCCCATGGCGATCACGGCAGAGAAGGTAAAAGAACAGGGATACACCGCGATGCCGAAACGCGGCTGGATCCCGGTGATGGTTCCGGGCGCGCCCTCAGCGTGGGCGGAGCTCTCGGAGAAGTTTGGAAGACTTCCGCTTGAAAAAGTAATGGAACCGGCGGTCACATACGCCAGAGAGGGATATCCGGTGAGCCCGGTGATCTCGAAACTTTGGAATAATGTATACAAGGACTACTCCGAAAACCTGAAGGACGAGTGTTTTAAGCCTTGGTTCGATACGTTCGCCCGGGACGGACATGCCCCGCAGCCGGGGGAGATATGGAAATCGGAAGACCACGCGAGAACATTGGAAAAGATCGCGAAGACCCACGCAAAAGCGTTCTATCAGGGGGAGCTTGCGGATAAGATCGATGAGTATTCGAGAAAGACCGGCGGCTATCTTCGCAAGTCGGACCTGGAAAACTACTGGTGTGAGTGGGTGAAGCCGATCCATGTGAACTACCGGGGATATGATGTCTGCGAGATCCCGCCGAACGGGGATGGAATCATCGCGCTGATGGCGCTGAATATCTTAAATGGATATTCCTTTGCAGACAGGAACAGTGTTGACACGGTACATAAGCAGCTGGAGGCGATGAAACTGGCATTTGCGGATGGAAACAGGTACGTGGCGGATCCGGAATATATGCGCGCGCCGGTGGAGACGCTGCTTTCGGAGAAGTACGCGGCAGAGCGGAGATCGCTGATCGGAGAAGAGGCGAAGGATCCGGAGCCGGGTGATCCGTTCCGTGGCGGAACGATCTATCTCTGCACGGCGGACGGGGAAGGAAACATGGTCTCCTATATCCAGAGCAACTATATGGGATTCGGCTCCGGTATCGTGATTCCCGGAACCGGAATCGCGCTGCAGAACCGCGGGGCGAACTTTACACTTGACGAGACCATGGAAAACTGCCTGGAATCGGGAAAGAAGTCCCTGCACACGATCATTCCGGGATTTCTGATGAAGGACGGAAAAGCCGTGGGACCGTTTGGTGTCATGGGCGGTTTCATGCAGCCCCAGGGACATGTGCAGGTGGTCATGAACACGCTGGATTTCATGATGAGTCCCCAAGAGACTTTAGACGCACCCAGATGGCAGTGGGTCGGCGGAAAGAAGATCCAGGTGGAGAAGACATTCCCGACGGAGATCGTGGAAGAACTGAAGCGTCGCGGACATGAGATGGAAGTCCTCGAGAGTTCCCTAACCTTTGGACGCGGACAGATCATCTGGAGAGATGAGAATGGTGTGCTCTGCGGAGCGACGGAACCGCGAGCGGACGGTACGGTGGCTGTGTGGTAATACAGCATCTCAGCTCAGAAAGAGTGAGTGGACAAACACAGCAAAAAGCAGTTTCCTTTTTAGGGTGATTGTGGTAAACTCGAAATTAAGCAGATAAAGAACTGTTGGGAAAAAATGCACTGAAACAGCATGAAAGAGCCAGGCTGCTAGAAATGGCAGAATGTAAGCCATTCTGGATATGAAGCGGGCAGACAGTTCAGAAACGAAAACGAATTCGCAGGAGGAAAGCGCAATGAATTTCAATGAAGCAGCGTTAAAGCTCCATGAGGAACATCATGGAAAGATCGAAGTTGTCAGCAAGGTTCCGGTAAAGACAAGAGATGACTTAAGTACCGCCTATACACCGGGCGTTGCCGAGCCGTGCCGCAAGATCCATGATAATAAGAAAGATGTTTACAAATATACCGCAAAGGGCAATCTGGTAGCAGTTGTCTCCGACGGAACCGCAGTTTTAGGCCTCGGAAACATCGGACCGGAAGCCGCTATGCCGGTAATGGAAGGAAAGGCAGTTCTCTTCAAAGAGTTCGGCGGCGTTGACGCGTTCCCGATCTGCCTTGATACAACAGATACAGAAGAGATCATCAAAGCAGTAAAATACATCGCGCCGTGCTTCGGCGGAATCAATCTGGAAGATATCGCTTCCCCGAAATGCTTTGAGGTAGAGTCCCGTCTTGAGAAAGAACTGGATATCCCGGTATTCCATGATGACCAGCACGGCACTGCCGTTGTCGTTACAGCAGCTCTCTTAAACGCGTTAAAAGTTGTAGGAAAGAAGATCGACGAGATTCATGTCGTATTAAACGGACCGGGTTCCGCCGGAACAGCGATCATCAAGATGCTGCTCGCGACAGGCGTAAAGAACATTATCGCATGTGATGAGAACGGAATCCTCTACAAAGACCGCGGGGTTGGTATCAAAGACCACAAGAAGATGCTCTGCGACATCACAAACCTTGAGGACAAGCGCGGAACTCTGGCTGACGCTCTTGTTGGCGCGGACGTATTCATCGGCGTGTCCGTAGCAGGCGCACTGAAGTCGGAAATGATCAAGACTATGGCGAAGGACCCGATCGTATTCGCAATGGCAAACCCGAATCCGGAGATCATGTACGATGAGGCAATGGCAGCAGGCGTAAAAGTTATGGGAACCGGCCGTTCCGATTTCCCGAACCAGATCAACAACGTTCTCGCGTTCCCGGGAATCTTTCGCGGCGCATTAGACTGCGGCGCAAGAGATATCAACTACGATATGAAAGTAGCTGCAGCCCAGGCCATCGCAGAGCTCGTAACACCGGATAAACTCTCCGCAGAGTACATCATTCCGGGAGCCCTCGAAGAAGGCGTTGCTGAGCATGTCGCAAAGCGTGTTGCTGAGGCAGCTGTGAAGTCCGGGGCGATCCGTAAGTAATAAAAAGTGTTAAATCTAGAGGTGTTCCCTGGGAACACCTCTAAAAATTTATGGTAGATCAGAAAACACCTGCCGATAAGAGATCCGGCGGGCAGTTTGTAAATGATAAATTTCATAGAATAATCATGAAAAATACTCCTTCCGCATATACATAGGTGCAGAAGGAGTGTTTTTGATTATGGCAGATTATCGCAGACTGATTTCTTATATTTACGAGTACGAAGGAAAACAAAAAGGAAAAAATGTGGGATTCGCGAAGCTGGAAGCGCGGAACGGGCAGTGCAGGATCAATGTGAACGTGAAACGGATCTATATGGGCGGAAACGCTATTGGAGTGTATCTTTTAGGGACAGGCGGTCGTGAGACATTTCTTGGAAACGTGTTCGTGCGGGGCGGAAACGGGGAATTCCGGGCAAATGTGGACGCGAAGAACGTAGAAGGAACCGGGACGGGTCTTGATACATATTTCGGACTCTCGGTTCATGACGTGAAGAATTCCTGGCGGTGCTACAAAACGATCTGGGAGGACGCGCTGGCGGCGGAAGAGGGAAATACTGCGGAAAATCCAGTGCTCTCTGTGCCGAAATTTACCGCGGAGATGCTACCGGAAGCCGAAAGGGAGATGACACCGCAGGCAGTCTCAAAAGTGGTAAAAGAGATCGAGGCCGAGATCGCCAAAGAAGAAGAACGCCGGGAACAGGAGGAAAA
>CAVIYT010000187.1:0-3192 GCA_963646925.1 Paludibacteraceae bacterium | reverse complement strand
CTGCGCTATTTACAGGAGACCGAGGACCTGGCGGCAGACCCGGAGAAACTCTGGGAAGAATTAAAGAAATCATACCCGAAGATCCAGCCCTTCGAGTACGAGGACGGCTGCGATATCTTAACGATCCGCCCCCAGGACATCGGAAAACTCCCGAGAGAGTGCTGGATCCACGGAAACAATAGCTTTCTTCTCCACGGCTACTACAATTTCCGCTACCTGATCCTCGTAAAACTCGGCGGAAACAAGAAAAAAGCCCGCTATCTGTTGGGAGTTCCAGGCCACTACTACAGCAGTGAAAAATACATGGCCACCATGTTCGGCTTCCCAAATTTCGTCCTCTCCAGACGCCAGCCGGTGGGAGATGGAAGATTCGGATACTGGTATACGGACCTTAAAATACGGTGAAATGAGATTCGTCCTTGCCAGAACTCAAAAATACGGTAAAATAATAGGCAGAATCAGTTGAAACGAAATTGGAGAAACGTATGAGAAAGATGACAATAGAAGAACACTATATGAAAGAGGCGATCCGCCAGGCGAAAAAGGCGGCGGCGCTCAAGGAAGTGCCCATCGGCTGCGTGATCGTATATGACGGAAAGATCATCGCGAGAGGATACAACCGCCGGACGGTAGATAAGAACGTGCTGGCCCATGCGGAGATCATCGCGATGCGGAAAGTCTGCCGTATTCTGGGGGACTGGCGTTTGGAGGGCTGCACGATGTATGTGACATTGGAGCCATGTCCAATGTGCGCCGGGGCCATCGTCCAGGCGAGAATTCCGAAAGTTGTGATCGGCTGTATGAACCCGAAGGCTGGATGCGCCGGATCCGTGCTTGATATGCTGCATGAGGATGGATTTAACCACCAGGTGGAGACGGAAGTTGGACTTCTTGGAGAGGAATGCTCGCAGATGCTGAAGGATTTCTTTAAGGCACTGCGGGAGGCAGGAAAGAGGAAGAAGTTAGAACAGGCACAGAAAGAGGCGGGTAAAGAAGCGTAAGAAAAATTGCAAAGAACATAATAGGTTTACATAACAAAAACCACCAGCAGAATTAATCTGTAAGGTGGTTTTGCTATGTAAACGATTATTCAAAATCAAATCTGATTCAAAGGGACGATAAAGGTGCCCCATCCCAAGAAAGTACCGATTGATTTCATCATGCACTGATCTTCTTCGACCGATACCGGATATCCGAAACCTTATACACCGTAATAAACGCCTCCGGGTCACTGGAACTGATGTAGTTCATGAGTGCCTGATACTCACGCTTATCTACGATCGTGATGATCTCATTGTGCTTCTCAAAATTATAAGCGCCGGTCGCCTCGTAGATCGTAGCGCCGCTGTGCAGGTTGTGGATGATAAATTCGCGGAACTCTTCTTCCTTTTTCGTGATAATGCAGACACGCCGCTTTACATTCTGGTCGAAAATAAAGTAGTCGAGAACGATTCCGTTTATATATGTACCGAGTACGCTGAGCACGACGGTCTTCTTATCATAAACCAGCGCGGAAGAAAGCGCCACGCACATACCGGAGAGGGACATTGCCTTTCCAAGCTCCATATGCAGGTATTTATTCATGATCTTCGCAACGATATCCAGTCCGCCGGAAGAGGCGTTCATGTTAAAGAGCATCGCGAGACCAATGCTGACCACCAGCACATAGCAGACAGCGTCCAGCTCCTGGCTTCCGGTGAGCGATGTGAAATTCGGGAAGATTTTTTCGAAAATTCCTAAGAATACTGGCAGCATAACACTCGTGTATACAGTCTTTGCGCCGAACTCCTTCCCGCAGAAAATAAATCCGATGATCAGCAGGATAATGTTGAGTACCATCGTGATCACAGAGAGCGGAAGCGGAATAAAGTGGGTCATAATAATTCCGAGACCGGAAATACTGCTGATCGATGTGTGGCTCGGCACCAGGAAAAAGAAGACCGCGATGGCTGCGATTGCGTCAGCCAGGGTCATGACAAAAATTTCTTTGATTAACCCCTTGTTGTTCATAATACAGAACCCTTTCCCTTGTTTTGATTTGGTGAACCGCTGTGGACATTGCGTTTTGTGTCTTTCCCACAGCTACAATTTTCGGTACAAGTATATACTGGATGGACACGATATGCAAGAGAACGTGGTGAAGTGTGACTATGGTAAAAGACCATCGCAAAACCGGGCAGAAATGGACAGGAAAAGTTAAGGGAATTTATATATGGAAGTAAAAACTGTATGGTAGTATAAAACATGTAATCAGCTGGAGAAAAATCATCTCTGACCGATGACTGATATGAAAAGTATTGTATTTTCGGGAAAGGGATTCAATGACAGGAAGAGTGCTTAAAGAATGATATCGGAAAGTCAGATAAGATAACACGATGATCAAAACGGAAAGTGGGGAAATCATGAATAATAAAAAGAAGATTCTGGCGGCAGCAGGAATCCTTGTTCTCGCGGGAGCCGCCGCGACAGCATTTTATATAGGAAAGAAGAATAAAACACAGACGGCTGCAACCATCAGCGTTATCGGCGGCGCGGACGGCCCGACCTCAGTTTTTCTTGCGGGGAAACTCGACAATTCCGCCGACGAGGGAACAAAAGCCGCGGTGCTGGATCTTGAGACCGCGAAAAAACAGCCTTATGGACAGGTCGTGGAGCTCGACTATGTGAGCATCGACAGGATCTCTCTCCACGGTTCCTTCGGCTATATTGCATTCGACATCAATGGCTCCGATGATTCCGCCACAGTGGAGCCAGTGGCGGCCTACACTCTGGAGGAAGCCGGTCCAGTCGTGACACAGGGCGATGAATATACGGAAGTTCTCGGAAGTGTGGACGGCTGCGTGGTGGCACCGAAGGCGTACACGAAAGAGAAAAATCCGATGTATCTCTACTCCAACACCTACGGAAATGTGACGGAACTCCCGGAAGAAGTCTGCAAAGTTCTCAGGGATAATAAGGAAAACGGCAGCTTCAAGGACGCATATCTGACAGATGACCGTCTGAACCAGATGGCAGCAGATGTTTTTAACGAATACGGCAGCACACTGCTGTATGGCCCGGTGGCGATCCCGGAGTATGACAGCGAAGTCTACGGCTTCCTGGCGGCAGACGGTGACAACCTGGAAGACGTCTGGTACGGAATCTGGCACGCGCCGCTGGAGGACCAGACATTCCCGATCACAAAGATAGCAC
>CAVIYT010000186.1:0-13275 GCA_963646925.1 Paludibacteraceae bacterium | reverse complement strand
CGATCGGCGCGGTAATATAGATACTGATATGCGGAATGCCGTTGTTTGTGAGGATCGCGTCGGCACAGCGGCCCATGATGATGAAATCTTCCTTCTTCGCCATATCGCAGATCAGATCACTCTGGTTGAAGAATACCGCGTCCTGACGGCTCAAACCGTGGTAACGGCTGAAGTACTTGATATGATCCCTCAAGGTCATATGCGTTACAGCCTCAAATTTGCTGGCCGGGCTGTCGTTCAGTTCTTCCTGAACATGGGCATAACCGGCAGCATCACGGATCGTCTTGTCTTTCTCCGCATCGAGACGTTTTAATACCGCCTCGAAAATATCCGCATCGTAGTAGTTGATATGAAGCTTGTCGGCAAGCTTGAATCCGACGTTGATTCCGCCGCTTCCATATGTCCAGCTGATGCAGATGATCAGGTGGTCATCGTTGGAGAAACGGTTCGCCACGTTGAAGCTGTTCAACTTTGCGAGCATCGGGTCGATAACATCGCCGCTTGCAAAGCTTGTCGGAAGACTCATGACCTCGTTAAGAATATGGTTGTACTCGGTCATGCACATTGCCCGCTCTTCTTTATCCTCGATGGTACGGGCCATGTTTGCGATCAGGCCCAGCTCACTGCGGACTAAATGTCCCTGCGGTCTCGTCGTGAGGAGCTCAGCAATTTCGTTTACGCAACGCTCTCTGTCACGGTTAAAGACACGTCCCAGGGAGGAACCAAGGTGGACATAGACCTCCGCGTCCAGATCGTAGATATGTTCTGCCAGTTCTTTGATTTCTTCTTTCGTTGCAGCCATATTTCCTCCCCCTTCCTATAAAAAGAATACCAGCATATCCACAAGGAATACCGGAACAAGAATTCCCAATGACCAGATCAGATATCCGAAGAATGAAGGCATCCGGATACCGTTCTCATCCGCAATGGATTTGACCATAAAGTTCGGCGCGTTTCCGATATATGTATTTGCGCCCATAAATACGGCACCACAGGAGATCGCCTCCAGCATCTTGATCGGCACAGTACCGAGAGCTGTCACCATACCCTGTGACAGGCCTAAGGCACCTGCCGTTGTCAGGAATACCAGGTAAGTCGGTGTATTGTCCAGGAAGCTGGATAACAGACCGGTCGCCCAGAACATCTCGAACGGTTTTGTAATTCCAAGCTCTGCTCCGTTTGCCTTTAAGATCATAAGCGCCGGCTGCATCGTGATAAAGATGCCGACGAAGAGAACAGCGACCTCATGGATCGCGCCCCAGGTAAAGTGGTTCTCACGGCGGATCGATACATTCGTCGTCTTGAAGGACAGGAACGCGGATACCAGGATGATCACACACTCGATGATCGCCGGATAGGTCAGTGTCACCTCACCGAAGATATGGATACCGAGAACATTTCCCGCAGCGTTCTGGAACATCGGCATGGACGGAAGTGTACCGCTTAAGATAACGGCGATGACGATCATAACGATGAAGATCAGGTTGTGTCCGCCGCGGATCTTCACCTCTGTACCAGGCTTGCTGATATCAGGCTTTAAGCCCGCCGCGATATCTTTCCTGTATGCCTTCATATCAAAGTGATAGAAGATAAACAACAGGATGACCATATTGAAGAGCAGGATCGGTAAAAGTTTTAAACTCCAGAAGAACGGAACGCCTCTCATGAATCCCATGAGCAGCGGCGGATCTCCGATCGGTGTCAGGCAGCCGCCCATGTTGGACACCATAAAGATAAAGAAGATCACAATGTGGCGTCTTCTCTTTCTCCAGGAGTTCATCTTGATGATCGGACGGATCATCAGCATGCTGGCACCGGTGGTTCCGATCCAGCTGGATAACAGGGTTCCGAGCGCCAGGAGACCGACGTTGATCCTCGGGGAACCGGCAAGGTCGCCTGACAGGGTAATATTACCGGACACACAGAACAGTCCGAAAAGAAGGACAATGAATGTCAGGTAATCGTTTATCATACAATCCAGGGTCGTCTCCGCCGCCTTCGGCACACCGTACATCACGGCGAACGGGATCAAGAACAGCAGGGACCAGAACACGACAGCGTGCGGCTGGTGGGCTTCCCACCACTCTCCTTTTACAAGCGGAAGGACCGCGATGCAGAGTAAGAGTCCTGCAAATGGAATGCAAAGCCATAACGGCGTCTGTGCTGTCGCCCCGGCAGCCTCTGTTTCTGCTGCAAGCGCTGTAAATGCAGTCTGGTTTAAGACCGCCAGTAGTCCTGCGCAGAATGCAAATAATTTTTTCATGGGTAACCTCCATGTAACCGGCATTTATAAGCCTTTAATCATGTTTTTTCTCTCAACACGGCTACTGATTATAACAACTTTCCCCGGCAAATACAAGCACGTTTCTTCCAAATAATTGCCAAATTTCCGTCAAAAAAATTAGCAATTTTGCTAAAATGGAATGGATTTCGCATTGTGAAATTTCAGACAACGGCTTTTTATTGCATTTATTTTACGACGTTGAAGTGTTGGTCTGATGCCCTGCTGAGTTGGATCTACCCGCGCCGCACGCTGTTGCTTTCGCGTTTTTTCATGACCTACTCGTTCCGTTTTTTCCGCTTTCATCCGGGTACTTCAGGCATCCGGCAATACCCGAACCGAGGTGTACACATTCGAGGTCTGCCATGTAAGAAAAAAAGCAGCCCGGTCGTTTGATGAATGGATTCGATACCTGAACTGCTTTTGTTTTATTAAATAAATGTTTTTTATATATTTTTACTACACTAAGAAAAATTCTGTCACTAATACCACCGCACAGCAGATCACCGCAACGGATAAAAGACTTCTTCCGCACCACGCAGCGATGATTCCGATGATCAGCGCCAGGGCCGCCGACACTGTGCTGTTCGTTGCGGAAAGGATCGCCGGGAACGTCATAACAGCTAAGGTCACATACGGGACGTAGTATAAGAATGACTGGATAAACTGATTCTTGATCGGTTTCCGGATCAATGTGAGCGGCAGGACACGGATCAGATAAGAGACACCCGCCATCACCGCAATATAGAGATAAATATTCTTTTCCATGTTTTTTCTGTGTTTCCTCTTAATTTATCGATACAGTTTTCGTAAAAACTTCTTTTTCTTATTCCGCCCCACTGTCCTCCGCCGGATGCGGGAATAAAATCGCTGCCGCGGATGAGAGCACAACAGTCAGAATGATGGTTCTCGTACCGCTGGAGATCGATGAGATCCCCGGAAGGTTCTCCGCAAGGTAGCTTGCCGCGAAGCTGATGGCGATGAGACCTGCAAGGATGCGGCTCTTTCTCGCCGGCGGGATAATAATCGCTAAGAACATTCCGTAGAGCGCCACGCTGAAGGCACTCACAAGACGCCACGGCATCAGGTTTCCTGCCAGTGCACCAAGTGCTGTTCCCACCGCCCATCCTGGAAGCGCCAGTGCGATCGCTCCATACATGTACCATGGATTCAGGTAACCCGGTCTCGCGATGGTGATTCCGAACAGTTCATCGGTAATATCAAACGCCATCAGCAGCCTGTGGAAAAACGGCATCTCCGGATCCATTCTCTGGCTCATGGCACAGCTCATCAGAAGATATCTTGCGTTGGCGATCAGCGTCACGATCGCCATCTCAATATAGGCGGCTCCCGCAGCAATCATCGTAAAGCCCGCGTATTCCCCCGCGGACGCGTTGCAGAGCGCGCTTGTGATCATTCCTTGGATCGGTGTCATTCCGATATTCCGCGCCACGATTCCCAGTGAAAAGGACACCGCGAAATACCCCAGAGCGATCGGCACTCCATCCCGGACTCCATCCCGGACTCCATCCCGGAATGCCCACCGGTTTCCTGCACCGGCGATTGAAAACTTGTTATTCCCCATAATGTTCCTCCCTCAAACAGAACCGGCATTCAAAGCTCTCCATTCATGATCTGCCGTTCCGCGTAAATTAGCGGCACCCTGGAATTTTCATCCAAGACTGCCGCTTTCCATTATTCTGACGTAACTGTTCAGTACCCTCACAGTTACATTCTGACATCATTGTCTATACGGGTATAAAAGAGACCCAAACATGTACAGTATACTCTTCTTCTTTACATTCGTAAAGCCACTGTTTATAATAATTGCGGAAGTTTTGCGGTTGTTGCCGTTTTTTTCGGTCAGCAGCAGGCTTTTTTACACGCAAAGCGGCACACGGTATACAGGATCTTCTGTCTTCTGCCGCATGCATGATATTTATATAAGGAAGGAAAACGATCCATGTCATTCATAAAAAAAGAGCCCGTCCTCTCCGCAGCAGCGGTTCTGGCGGTCCTCTCCATGTTTTTTGTCGCCCCGTCACCGGAGTATCTGTCCTACATCGACTTTCGCACACTGGCACTCCTCTTCTCCCTGATGACGGTTGTTGCCGGTCTGAAGGAGATCGGTCTGTTCCGTTATCTCGGGTCATCCCTGCTGTCCGGAATGCATTCCACGCGCCAGCTCGCGCTCACCCTGACAGCTCTCTGCTTTTTTTCCAGCATGCTGATCACAAACGATGTGTCCCTGATCACCTTCGTCCCATTTTCCGTGCTGATCTTAAATATGGCAGGACTTCCAGAGCTCATGATCCCTGTGATCGTTCTGCAAACCATCGCCGCAAACCTCGGCAGCATGGCAACGCCCATCGGAAACCCGCAGAACCTGTATCTCTACTCTTCCTTTGGTCTTTCCGCCGGAGAGCTTGTGGGATACATGTTTCCGTTGACAGCACTCTCCGCCCTGCTGCTCATAGCGGCCGTTTTTCTGCTGAAAAATAAGACGATCACGTTGAACAGCGCTGCCATGGAATCTGACAGATGCCCGGAAAAGAGTTCTCTTATCTTCTACCTGATGCTTTTTCTTGTCTGCCTGGGCTGCGTTGTACGGATCTATACCTGGCCGGTCATGTTTTTCATCATCCTCGCCGCTGTCCTCATAAAGGACCGCACCTTGTTCCGCCGGGTCGACTACTTTTTACTCCTGACCTTCGTCTGCTTCTTTATCTTCATCGGCAACATGGAGCGGATCCCGGCGATCTCAGGACTTCTCACAAAATTGATCTCCGGTCATGAATTCCCGGCAGGCGTTCTCTTAAGCCAGTGCATCAGCAACGTCCCGGCGGCGATCCTGCTCTCCGGCTTCACCGATGCTGTGCGCCCACTGCTCTTCGGCGTAAACGTCGGAGGCCTCGGAACCCTGATCGCCTCCATGGCCAGCGTGATCTCCTACCGCGCTTACTCGGAGGCGGATGGTACAGGTTCCGGAAAATACATGGCAGTATTTACCAGTTACAACCTTGTATTCCTTGTTATCCTCTGCGCTTCAGGCTGGACGATATTGACACTTATTCCCTAGATCCGCAATGATCTCCTCCCGCACCTCTTCCGATTTTTCAAGTTCTAATCGCTTTCGAAGAATGCGGTTCGCTTCCTCGCAGTTCATCTGTCCAAGTGCCCATGCTACATGGATCCGAATCAATTCGTCCGGAAGATGCATCGCTTTTTCGAGAGCTGGGATGTATTTGCGGTCTCCCGTATTTCCGATTGCGATAGCGGCATTTCTCTGAAAATATTTCTTATCTGATAAATAGTTATACATCACGGGGTATATCCATTTTTGATAATATTCGTCATCCATCAGAAGGATCTCCTCAAGAGAAAGCTTTTTCTTTAAGATCTCGAGAAATGGGTCCTTCGGGTATTCCGCTTTAATTTTCTTCCAGTTCCTTGGGCATGCTGCCTGGCATGCGTCACATCCATGGATCTGCGTTCCAAGTAACGGTCTCATCTCCCGCGGTACGACCGGGTCAAATTTTCCTCCGCGTTCTCCTCTTCGCATCCAGTTATTATATCCAACACAGCGGGACGGATCCAGATGAAACGGCTCCACGATTGCTTTTGTCGGACATGCATCCATACAGCGGTGACATCCCGCCGGACACTTGCTCATCTTTTCAGGCTCATCATATTCCAGTTTCTGGTCAACAAGAAACGCATATAGGATCACGAAAGAACCGATTCCATCCACATATGCAAAATTATTTTTTCCAAAGCTCGTAACTCCCGCCTTTCTCGCAAACTGGCGCAGCGGAATATTCAGAGATGCCTGCTTGACCTTCCATCCCTTGTTTTTCAAATATTCCTCAAATAATTTGAGACGGGCACCGCAGATGGAATCATCTCTTGGAACATAACTTCTGGAAAGATATGCCCGTCCGATCATCTTTGTCAGTTCTTCCGGAAATGTCACATTCGCGTAATCATATGCCAGAGCAATAACCGACTTGCATTCCGGCAGTTCTGTTTTGGGATCCGACTGAAAAATTCTGCCGTTGATCCACGGCAGATAACTTTCCTTTCGCTTTTCCAGAATCTCTCTATAAAATTCAACATCATTCCCATCCGTAATCCCAACTTTACAGAATCCAAGATCCAACGCGTATTCTTTAATCTCATCTTCCAGTTTCATGACTTCTCCTTATCCGCATTTAATATCTCTATTTTTAACAATGCTTCTGTCAGCGCCTTCAGTTCATTATTTCCAATATATTCTTCCAGTTCTTTCTGAGTGCGTTCCCAGGCCAGAACCGCTTTTTCTAAATTTTTTTTCCCTTCCTGGCTGCATTCCAGCTTTCTGGCTCTTTTAGTCTCTTCTTTTTTATCAACTACAAGTCCCCGCTCTGTCAAAGTCTTTAAGTTTCTCACCAATGTTGTTCTATCCAGGCGTAGAACTCTCGACAACTCTGCCACACTGCACGGCTCGATCCGTCGAATATTCTGCATGATCGAATATTGATTCAGGGTAATACCGTAGGGTTTCATTGCAAGATCGTAGTATTCCGTCAGAGCCTGCGATGCGCGGCGCAGATTTACACAGTGACAAGTACTGCTCTTTAATGGATATTTTTCCATGATCTATCCTTCTCTTTGAGTTTATAGTGTATATACACTATAATACTTTCTGTTATTTTTTTCAAGCAGAATTATTCTTCTATCACGATATTCACCGTTTTCTTTTTTGCTTGCTGTTTCGCATTATGATATACCATCAGCAGCTTTTTCGTATCGTGATATTGTCCAGGTTTTTTCACTCCTGGGCAATATTTTTTTTGCAAAATTTACGTTAAAACCGGTGTCAAAGCCTTGACAGTCAGCATATAATTCCATATAATGAAATCAGTTCCACAATATGGTATATAAAGAGAGTAAATGAGAGAGGAGATATTCTATGGAAGACTTGATTTACGAAGTACACGACCACTTAGCACATATTACATTAAATCGTCCAAAGCAGCTCAACTGTTTCAGCGAAGAGATGATCCATCTCTGGACGGAAGCACTGGAAGATGTCCGTGACAACGATGATGTATACGCGCTTCTGCTTTCCGGAAACGGAAAGGCGTTCTGTGCAGGCGGAGACGTCAAGGCAATGGCAGCCGGTGACGGATTCTTCGAAAGTCATGAAGATATCTCCTCTACAGCCCTCGCAAGAAAGAATTCACTCTGGAAGGGAATCCAAAGAATTCCGCTTCTCTTAGAAGAAATCGATAAACCGGTGGTTGCCAAGATCCATGGTGCCGCAGTCGGCGCCGGTCTTGACATGGCTCTCATGTGCGATGTGCGGATCGCCGGAGAGAGCGCTTCCATGTCGGAAAGCTATTTCAATGCCGGAATTGTACCTGGTGACGGCGGAGCATATTTCCTGCCCCGTCTCGTCGGCCGGGACAAAGCTTTAGACCTTTTCTGGACGGCCCGCACCTTAAAGGGAAAAGAAGCCGCCGATCTTGGTCTCGTTACCCACTGCGTTCCGGATGAGGAACTGGATGCTTTCGTGGATAGCTATATGAAAAAGATCCTGGCAGCACCGCAGCAGGCTATGCGCCTCACAAAACGCGCTGTCGTACAGGGTGAGCAGAGTTCTCTCCGCGCCTCTCTGGATCTCATCTCCTCTTTCATGGGAATCGTCACCGAACTCGACGACTACCGCCAGAGGACCAGCGCCCTCGTTGCAAAGATGCAGCGCAAGGCACAGTAAAATCGCCCATCAACAAATCCTTAATTTCAGATAGAAACCCATCACACAAGAAAAAGCTGTCTTCCCAGACAGCTTTTTCTTACGTTTAAATGAAACAGACCGCCTCTGCATCCCAGAGACGGCCTGTTTCCCAGTGGTCCGTCCATATCACGAACCACTGCCTGCTCATATAATATAAGGGGTATCTAAAAACCTGGCGAAACCTGCATAGGAGTGCAGCAGTGAGGGTATGAAACTGCTGCGAGGGGATTTTACAAGTTTCGCGGCATTGAGAAGGCAAAATCCTTTCCTGCTCTGCAGTGCATAAACAGAAAAATTACACTTACATATCTTTGACAGACCCATCAAAGTACCGCTTCGCGGCATTGCTTCCGCGTTCTTTTAACGGATAGAGTTCCGATGCATTTTCGGAAATCTCCACGCCGATTCCCGGCTGGTCCGGGATCATCATGTAGCCGTCCTTGAATTTTAACGGTTCTTTCACCATCGCATCCTCCTGACCGTTTAAGCAGAATCCCGGAAGTTCCTGGATTCCAAGGTTCGGGATACTTGCGCAGATCTGCAGGCAGGCTGCGGTGGATACCGGACCTAACGGGTTATGCGGAATTACGAGGACATCGTGGGCCTCCGCGATCGCCGCAACTTTCTTCGCGGTGGTGATTCCGCCGATGGCGCACACGTCCGGACGGACATACTGGGCGGCATGGCGGCTTAAGAGGACCTCAAACTCTCTGAGACTTGTAAACCTCTCTCCCGTCGCGATCGGCACACCGATCTTTGACGCGACTTCCGCCATCGTATCATAGTTGTCCGGTGTCACCGGATCTTCCAGAACCATCGGGCGGTACGGCTCCACAGCACGTCCAAAGGCTACCGCTTCCGGAAGCGTCATTCCGCGGTGCGCTTCTAAAATAAAGTCAAAATCGTATCCGACAGCTTCCCTGCAGATCTTCACTTTTTCAAGTTCCATCTCAATTCTGCCGGAAAAATACTCGTCATGCCCTTCATTTAAGGACTTGTCGTTTCCATTCACAAAGATCTTTGCAGCCGTAAATCCCTGTTTTTTCAGGTCGATATAGCGCTTTGCAAGCTGTTCCGGATCCTTATCCCGAACCATCGGTGACGCGTAGACACGGACCTTATCTCTTGTGAGACCGCCGAGCAGCTCGTAGACCGGAACACCGAGCGCTTTTCCCTTGATATCCCAGAGCGCAATATCGATAGCGGAGATCGCACTCATGATCACGGAACCGCGGAAATAAACGGAGCGGTAAAAGTTCTGGTTAAGATCCTCGATCCGAAACGGATCTTTTCCTATTAAATAGTCTTTGAATTTTTCGATCGCCGCAGCCGTTGCCATCAGGTAACCCCAGTTGCCCGCCTCACCGAGTCCAACGATTCCTTCGTCCGTGTAAACATGGACAAACAAATAATGTTTCGCGAAAATAAGTTTTACATCTGTAATTTTCATGAGAATCCCTCCCAAGGATCATGACTGTCCCAACGTTTTCTAAAATGCCGGATATACTGTCATTGTATAGAAAATATTCACGATTGCAAGCAGAATACAAATCAGCCATCCACTCTTTAACAGGGATTTCAGATCATATCCGCCCTCTCCCATGCACATGGCAACCGCCGGAGTCGCCATCGGTGTCATGAACGCCGCCTGACATGCGGATGCCACGCACATAACAAGCCCCATCGGCTCCGCGCCTAAGGACTGGCATGTTAAAAGACAGATCGGGACGAAAACTGCCTGAACAGAACGGTTCAGCATAAACTGTGTCATAAGGAACGGGATCACGAAGAACAAAACTCCGAGAAGATAGTTGTTGTGGGTTCCGCCCACTGCTGCTGCCAGCCAGCCGCCGATAGCCTCACCTGCACCTGTGTTCATGAGTCCATTTCCAAGCGACAGGGCACCTGCGTAAAGGATCAGCATTTCCCACGGAATTTCCGAGAGTGCCTTTTTCTGATCCACAACTCCAAACATCGCCATCAGGACACTGCCTGCGAGGGCGATCCACCAGGATGCGATGTGGAGCTGTGTGGAGAATATCAGACCGATCATGGTAACGACAAAGATCGCCATTCCGATCTTATCGACGGTCGGAGACAGTTTGCTGGAAATATCTTTCTGCTCCCCTGCTTCTGCAAGCTCAGCTGCGGCCTGCTGCGGACACATTTTCGGTCCGATGGTCATGGCCCAGATCAGACAGAGGATGATCACAGGAAATCTTGCGAGGAAGAAGTCGATCGGTGTAAATTCCAGACCGGTAAACTGATAAGTTTCCAAGTAACCGTTAAATTCTCCGGCTTTCTGGATGGAGGTCGGAAGCGGAAGCGCAAAACACGTTGCAACCACGATGACCATCAACGGAAATATATATTTAGAACGGCTGTTTCCTGTTCTGTCGCAGAGCGCGCAGAGAAGCGGACCGAGGATGGCGTATACCACCATCGGGCTGTTCATGAAGTTTGTCAGGATCACACCTAAAAGCAGGTACCCAAAATAAACTTTCATAAAGGAACCGTTCGTCAGTTTCAAAAGCCAGTCGCACATGAGTTTTACCAGAGATGTGCGGCGAAATCCCGAGGCAACCATAAAGCAGGCACCCATCAGGATCGTGTTGACGTTCGCAAAGCCGCCGAGGGCGCCGTTCGCGTCCACGCAGCCGGTGATGTAGAGTGCGCAGAGTGATAAAAGCGCGGTCACCCACATCGGAAGCTTATTGATAATGTAACTTAAAAGAGTCAGTGCAAATATAATAATACAGACGGTCAGTTTATTATCCATGGCGTACTCTCCCCATATTTTTCCGTAATGATAGTTATTCAATCCCGATTTTGTGCGGACTGAAATTCAAAATGCTTACCCCTATTAAATTTTCTGTTGATCGGCCGCCCGGCGGCCACTGCCAAGCCCCCAGGTGGTGCCGTTTTCATACACCACCCGGTCAGTCTGGTCTGGTTTCAAATTCAGTTCTCCCTGAACTTCTCAGCCATTTTCTATTTAATAAAGCTTACCTGCGGATAGATCTCCTCCAGCGCCTTATCTTTTCTCTCGTTAAATGTAACCTTATTTTCCTCAAAGAGATTTCTTCCATCCGGATCGATGGAGACAATTAACGGTCCAAGTTCTTTCACGTCACAGTGCCATAAGGTCTCCGGCATTCCCAGATCTCTCCACTGCGCTTCCACGATGCGCTCCACATGAGTCGCTGCTACGACCGCGCAGCCCGCCGGGAATACGCAGTGGATCGCCTTGAAGTTCTTACATGCGTACTCGGTGTTCGGACCCATGCCGCCTTTTCCGATGATCACGCGGACGCCGGTCTGCTCCACGAATTCCTTCTCGAACTTTTCCATTCTCATGCTCGTTGTCGGTCCGATGGAGACCATCTCGAACTGGTCATTTTCTAACGGGCGGATGATCGGACCCGCATGGAAGATCGCCGCGTCTCTCACATCTACCGGAAGTTCTCTGTGCTCTTCTACGAGACGGCGGTGTGCCACGTCACGGCAGGTCGTCATGCTTCCGTTTAAATATACGATATCGCCTACATGGATTCCCTCGAGATCCTCAGCGCTGATCGGTGTCGTCAGAATTTTCTTTCCGTTCTTTACCTCAACCATTATAAAGTCACCTCCGAATGTGTTGTGATCGTGTAATTTAAGTCTTTATCAAAGATAATGTGTCCGCGGCGGTGGGACCAGCAGCCTACGTTTACTGCCACGCCGATAGCGGATGGATGTCTCGCGGTGTTCTCAATATTCACACCCATAACAGAGGCTTTTCCGCCCATGCCCTGCGGTCCGAGACCGATATCATTGATTCCTTTTTCGAGAAGCGCTTCCATCTTTGCGGCGCGCTCGTTCTCGTTGTGACTTCCGATCGGACGCATCAGCGCTTTCTTGGAGAGAAGTGCTGCTGTCTCGACAGATGTCGCAACGCCGACACCAACAAGAAGCGGAGGACATGCGTTTAAGCCGTAGCTTGTCATAACATCCAGGACGAATTTTGCGACGCCCTCATATCCGGCACCCGGCATTAAAACCATCGCTTTCCCAGGAAGTGTGCATCCACCGCCTGCCATGTAGACGTAGATCTCACACTGATCGCTGTTCGGGACGATATCCCAGAATACGGTCGGGGTTCCTTTTCCGACATTCTTTCCTGTGTTGTACTCATCGAACGTCTCGACACTGTTGTGGCGGAGCGGGGCATCCACGGTGGCACGGACGACCGCTTCCTTTAAAAGTGCTTCCAGATCGTCGATCAGCGGGAACTTCGTTCCGCATTTTACCCAGAACTGGATCACGCCGGTATCCTGGCAGCTCGGTCTGTTTAACTCAGAGGCTAATCTCTGGTTTAAGTTCATCGTCTCGTAGATGGACTTTGCAAGCGGGTTTGTCTCCGCCTCTGCTAATTCTGAAATTTTTGCTCTTACATCATCCGGGAGATGTTTTCCGATATAGTCCGTAAAATGGGCGATATATGTGGTAAGCTTCTCCACCTGCTCCTCTCTGTTCATCATATGACCTCCTTAAATTTTTGACTGCTGATGTTTCGCTTTTCGCGTTCCGGCAGCTTTTTGATTTTCATTTTCTTGGTTTGTTGTTTTGTATTTGATATTTTATTTTTTATCATGTATACAATTTATGTATTTAAAATAAAACAGGATGATGAAAAAGTCAATACTGATTTTGCATTTTCATCATCCTGTATAATTTTGTCCGTGATTTTTTGTATATTATGGACAACCCACATCTCTGTTTTTCGTTCAATATTCTGTGATTATGTATTCCATCAATTATTTTCTGCAGATTGCCATTCTTTTTTATTGTTTCCTTTCACTCAGCAAGTTCTCTCTAACTTTTCTTTGATGACTTCCTGCTATTTTATTCTCTATACCTCGTCAGCATATCCTCCAGACTTCTCCTGATATGTTTCTCCATCCGCACTCTCGCCGTCTCCGCGTCCTTCGCCGCGATCGCCTCATAAATTTCCTTATGTTCCGCGAAGGACTTTTTCGCGTACTCCATCTCCGTCGTCTGGACTCCCATGGAAAGGCCGTTCCAGAGTTCCGAGAGCATGGTCACAAGTTTCTCATTCCCGGACGCGCTCCAGATCTCATAGTGGAACGACTGGTTCAGATTTGAATATCCGCTGCTGTCCCCGGAAGCGATCAGCTCTTCCGACGCCGTTAAACAGTTTTCCAGCGCTGAAAGA
>CAVIYT010000185.1:0-15891 GCA_963646925.1 Paludibacteraceae bacterium | reverse complement strand
CGGACAAACGGTTTTCAAGACCGCCTCGTTATGACCACTTCGATATCTCTCCAAAGCGCTCTCTCAAACGTGCTCATTAATAATACCCTACAATACCGTTTTTGTCAAGCGTTTTTCCAAGTTTTTTTCGTTTTTTTGTTCTTTTTTAATTGCATACAAAATATACCATTTCGTCTTCATTTGATCATCAATATTTAGTGTTTCCTTGTGTCATGTCCGATAAACTCTTTCCCTTCCCAGAAAAGATTTTTTCAGAATTTTTCAAAAAAAGTCTCAAGAAAAATTCATCCACGGCACAAAGAGAGCGTGGTCTCCTGCTTCCAGAAGACCACGCTCTCATCAACCTGCCTGGCGGCAGGTTTCATATTCCTTTATATAGAAGAACTGTCACGCCCTATGCGCGCAAAGTGCCTCTGCGATCACCATATCCTCAGGCGTTGTCACCTTGATATTCGAATAGCTTCCCTCAATGAACTTCACCTTTGTGTCCGTCATCAGTTCCACTACCATTGCGTCATCCGTAATATGGCTGCGGTCTGTCCCCGGCGCGAATACCTTCTCGTAGGCACTGTAGATCAGCCCGAAGTGGAATGCCTGGGGCGTCTGGATCTGCCATAAGGTGCTGCGGTCCGGTGTCTCCACGGAAAATCCGTCTGAGTCTGCCACCTTGATCGTGTCCTTTACCGGCATGGCTGCCACACAGGCGGAATACTCGCAGGCGCCAGCAACGGCCCGCGCGATGATCTCTCCGTTTACAAGCGGTCTCGCCCCGTCATGGATCAGGACAACTCCGTCTTCCGGGAATCCTGCTGCCTTTAAGGCGCAGAGTCCGTTCCAGACAGAGTCATACCGCTCTTTTCCGCCGGGTATCACCTGTTCTACCCTGTGAAATCCATACTGCTCCACGATCTCATGTTTACAGAATTCCACCTCATCGGCTCCGGTCACCAGGAGGATCTCATCCATCCC
This sequence comes from Paludibacteraceae bacterium, assembly GCA_963646925.1. Taxonomy (GTDB): domain Bacteria; phylum Bacillota; class Clostridia; order Lachnospirales; family Lachnospiraceae; genus Pilosibacter. Next base: position 14,922 of record CAVIYT010000185.1, on the reverse strand, counting down.
GCTCACCTCAAAGGCCCGCAGGGTGTGGACCACCACCGGCTCTCCCTGTAAGAGCAGGTACTGCTTTGCCACCTTGCTGTGCATCCGCTTTCCATGTCCTGCTGCCAGAACGATGGCCGCTGTCTTCACGTTTTCCATTACCGCTCTCCCAGTTTCAGGTTCGGTACCGCATTGAGGTCCCAGCCTGCGCGGACTCCGTTGATATACTCATAGTATCCCGCCGCACCGATCATAGCCGCGTTGTCGGTACAGAAGATCGGTGACGGATAGTAGAATTCGATTCCCGCCTTCTCACACGCGGCCTTCATGCCTGCGCGCAGGGCAGAGTTCGACGCAACGCCGCCCGCGATGGCGAGCTTCTTATAGCCGAACTCCTTTGTCGCCGCGATGGCACGGCTCACGAGAACATCGACTACCGCGTTCTGGAAGGAAGCGCAGAGATCCGGCACGCAGATCGTCTCGCCCTTCATCTCCGCCTGGTTGATATAGTTTAATACAGCGGATTTCATGCCGCTGAAGCTGAAGTCATACTGGGATCCGCCGACTTTCGCCCGTGGGAACTCCATGGCATGGGGATTTCCCTCTTTTGCCGCCTTATCGACCTTCGGACCGCCCGGGTAGCCGAGACCTACGGCGCGGGCTACTTTATCGAATGCCTCTCCTGCCGCGTCATCCATGGTGCGGCCGATGATCTCAAACTCACCGTAGTCTTTCACGATAACAAGGTGAGTATGTCCGCCGGACACGATCTCACATACGAACGGCGGCTCCAGATCCGGATGCTCGATAAAGTTTGCGGATACATGGCCCTCGATATGATGGACCGGTACCAGCGGCTTCTTTGCCGCGTATGCGATGGCCTTTGCCGCCGCAACGCCCACGAGAAGAGCGCCCACAAGACCAGGGCCGTAAGTCACAGCGATGGCTGTGATCTCATCCAGAGTCATGTGCGCCTCGTCCAGGGCCGCCTGAACGACCTGGTTTACTTTTTCGATGTGCTTTCTTGACGCGATCTCCGGCACAACACCGCCGTAGAGCGTGTGGAGCGCAATCTGGGATGAGATCACGTTGGAAAGTACCTCACGGCCGTTTTTCACAACAGAAGCCGCTGTCTCATCACAGGAGCTCTCAATTGCAAGTATATATACGTCTTCTTCTACACTGTGTATTTTCATTTTTTAATCCTCGTCAAATCCAAGTTCTGTAGACCAGCCGTCACGGGCTGTCTTAATTTTCGGGAAGATCTCCCGGATCTCATTTAAATATTCCTCCGGATGCATTAAGGACGGGCTGTAATGGGTCAACCACATCTCCCTCGGATTCGCCTCTTTTCCGAGTTTTGCCGCCTCCTGGAACATCATGTGCTTATTTTCCCGGGCATTCGCGATCTTTTCTTTTTCGCCGTACATGCCCTCGCAGATAAAGAGGTCATTGTCCGCGGCGTACTCCGCGATGGCCGGAACCGGGCGTGTGTCCGTCGTGTAGGTGACGGAAATTCCACGGCGCTTTTCTCCCAGTACCATATCCGGTGTCAGGGTTCTTCCCTCATGTTCGATCACTTCACCTTTCTGGAGTCTGCTCCAGAATTTCTGCGGGATCGCCTGGGCTCTCGCACGCTCCACATCAAATTTTCCGTTTCTAGGGATCGTGATGCGGTAGCCGTAGCAGGTCACGCGGTGGTTCACGCGGAATGCGTCGACCACATACGGTCCCGCCTGGAATTTTTCTCTCGGCTCTGTCAGTTCCTTAAACACAAGCGGGAACGGAAGCTCCGGCGCGATCATTCGCAGGGCACCGACGACACGTTCCAGTCCTTTCGGTCCCACAAGGAGTACCGGCTCTGTTCTCTCCGCGTTTCCCATGGTCAGGAGAAATCCCGGAAGTCCGCTGATATGGTCGGCATGGTAGTGGGTGAAGCAGATCACGTCCACCGGCTTCGGACTCCATCCCTTTTCTTTTAATGCGATCTGGGTTCCCTCGCCGCAATCGATCAGCAGGTTGCTGCCGTCGCAGCGCGCCATCATGGACGTAAGCCAGCGGTACGGCAGCGGCTGCATGCCGCCGGTTCCCAGTAAACAGATATCTAACATGTATTTTCCTCTGCATTCTATAATAATAAAGTTAATATTTTTCCAGTCTGCACGTATCATACCATAAAGCGGCTGTCATATGCAAGAGATGGCGGTTGATTCCTGGGCAGGAACTGCGAGAAGTACAGAACTCGATGCTGATAACTTCTGCATACTTGATAAAAAGAATGTACCTTGGCACATTCTCGCGCCGAGCGCGGTCGCTTGCGACAATCTACATCTTCGCGCAAGCGCACATCTCAGGCACAATAGAAAACGAGTACAGACCACTCGCCCGTACCCGTTTTCAACATTCCAATATACTCTTGCAGCATGAAGCGATCTGCTTTTGCTTCACTCCCCTGGAATCCCTGCCGCATACCTCCTGCGCGTTTCACAGCAGCTCGATCTCGTCCTCCACATCCACCGGGATCCGGAACTCGGATGTTATTTCGTCGTAGCATTCCTCGCAAAGGTCAAAATGGTGGACCTCCCCGTCTTTTTCCGAAAAGAAGTCCCATGTGTGATCCGATGTGAACACGCCTTCCCGCACGATTCCATGTTTCACTGCCAGTTTCTTTCCGCAGCGGTTGCAGATCACGCTCTCCAGCCTGCCGTCTTTTCCGTATTTTCTCATTAATTCTTTTCCTCCGCCTTCTTCATCCCCAGTTCTCCCGGAGTCCCCTACAGTATAGCGGAAAATTTCATGATTTTAAGTGGGAATCGATGGAACGGGGCGTCTCCACATGATGAGGGCGTCCTCCACCGGGTCATGGTAGTAGTTCTTTCGCACGGCTTCCGCCTGAAAACCGTAGGATTTATAAAGGTTTACGGCGGGTGTGTTTCCGGCACGCACCTCCAGAGTCAGATCCGGCGCTTCCTTCTCCTTTGCAGACATTTCCAGACGGTCCATGAGTTTCTTAGACTCCCCGTGGCCCCTGTATTCCGGGAGCACGGCGATCCGCATGAGTTCGCCTTCCCCGGCGAGAAAGCGGAAGTTCGCGTACCCGATGACGGTGCCGTCCTGATCCGCCAGCACCCAGGCCTCGTCCCACTCGCTCTCCAGCATATCGGAGAGAAGTTTTTCGGACCAGGTGTCAGAAAAGCAGGTCTGCTCGATCTGTTCCACGGTTGGAATATCGTCCATGGTCATCCCGCGAAGAACAATTTTATGAATATTATCTATTTTCACTACATTCTCCTTTTTTGCTGCATTTCAATTAATTCTATGTATATGAACAGACTGCCGGGAAACAACTTCCCGGCAGAGTTCTATCACAATATTGAATTATCTGCAACAGTTCAGTCCAAGAAAACTTCCTACCGCTCTTTCTCCGGCGTAAAGTCCTCCTCGATGACCTTCCATGCAGCCTCGACGCTGAAGTATTCGCGGATGTACTTCTGAGTCTCCTCGCACATTCTGCGGCATTCTGCAGGATCCTCATACATCTTGACTACCTCGTCGGCAAATGCCTCCGGTCCGTCGGCAACCTTCATGACGCGCTCCGCCTCCGGGATTCCCTCGGAACCGATGGATGTCGTCACGATGGCAGATCCGTTGTAGACCGCCTCAACGACCTTGCCCTTGACTCCGGCGCCGTAGCGCAGCGGAACCACAACGATACGGGATGTGGCGTAGAGGGACGCAAGCTCTTCTTCCGTTACGAAACCTTTGACGATGATGCCGCTTCCCGGCTGCTCAAGCGCCTTAATCTCATCTGTTACCTTGGAACCTACCACATAGAAGTTCACATCGATCTTCTGTCTGATCAACGGGAAGATCTCCTTCGCGAACCAGAGAACCGCGTCAGCGTTCGGCGGATGCGCGAAGCCGCCGACAAACAGCAGTCCTTCCCTCTTTGCGAAGTCCTTGTCGATGTTCTCTAAGAACTTCTCGTAGACGTAGGCTGTGATCGCCTTGATCTTGTACTCCGGATGGATCGCGTGGATCGCCTCCTCCTCCACATAGGACGGATAGTAGGAGACCGCCGCCTTCTCCATCAGGGAGAATTCGATGGATTTCCAGTAATCGGACTCTCTCTTCTTCTTGATATCGCCGGTGAGCTCGTACTCACGGTATTCTCTTAAGAAGTGCAGGTCATGTCCATAGTAGATCACCTTGATGTTGGTGTTCTTCTTGATAAAGTCGACATACTTGATCGCGATATGCGGACGGTTCAGGTACGCAAAATCGATCTCGTCTTTGTTCTTTGTCAGCCAGTCCCAGATACCAGCCTGGTATTCCGGTCCGTATAAGATCTCCACGCCCATCTGCTGAAGTGTTGTGGAGTACGGCTCCTCGTGAAGGAAGTTGTCTCCGAGGAATTTCACGGAGTATCCCATCTTCACGAACATCTTGAGGTACTGGTAAGTCGTCTTGGAACCCGCGTCCTTATCGAAAGTCGGAACATAGTGGTCCACAACAAGGATCACCGGCTTCTTCTGGCTTCTCTCACGGGCACGGAACGGGCTCGGATTTCCTGTGTTCACAGACTGTTTCTTGAACTCATCCGCCCATTTTTCCTTTAACTTTCTGCTGTTCTCCACCTGGTAGCGCTTTAAGCCGGTTCCATTTACATCGGTACCGTTGGAGACGCCCTCAAAGTGGATGACCTTTGATAACGGCTGGTAGACCACGCGGTATCCGGCTTTTCTCACCTCAAAGGCAAGGTCGGAGTCCTCGCAGTACGCCGGCGCGAACAGCTCGTCGAAACCGCCGATCTGCTTCCAGAGGTCTGTGGACAACAGGATCGCCGCGCCGGAAATATAGTCTACGTCCTTCACATAGTTATACTCCGGCTTCTCCGGATCGTCGAGACGTCCGTAGTTCCAGCCGGAACCGTCGCTCCAGATGATGCCGCCAGCTTCCTGGAGACGTCCATCCGGGTAAACGAGCTTTGATCCAACCATACCGATAGTCGGGTCGGACTCGATGAGGTTTACGAGGGATGAGAGCCAGCTCGGTGTCACCTGGGTATCGTTATTTAAGAACATCACATATTTACCGCGGGCCGCCTTCGCTGCCTGATTGCAGTTTCTTAAGAATCCCTGGTTTGTCTTGTTTCTGCAGATCACGAGATTTTCCGCGTACAGGGACAGTTCTTTTGTCGCGTCCGTGGACACGTCATCGGCGATGATGATCTCGTAGGTCACGTCCTTCGTGTTCTCTAAGATCGAGAGCAGGCAGGCGTAAGTATAGTGGATCTGGTTGTAGACCGGGATCACGATGGATACGGTCGGGTGTTCCACATAATCAAAGTGGAGTTTTCCGTGCTCCAAGTAACCTGCACCGATCTTAAAGTCGCCGCGGATCCTGTTTCTTCCGTCCTTTGTGAAGTACAGTTTTCCGTATTTTCCCGGATGGAAGACGGTATTCTTAAAGTATCCAGCGATCTTTCTCTTTCTCGTGCCCTTCGGCATGACTTTATCCACAGCCCGGTGGCATTTCCGGAGAACTTTCCACATGATCGCCTCATGTTTCGACAGGTACTGCAGGTCTCCCGCCATTCTCGCGTTCTCGCTTCTGAGACTGGCGATGATGGCATCCAGGTTCGTCACATGGTTGTTTGTGAGGCGCTGAACCTCCTGCTGCTTCATGATCGTGATATCTTTTTCGGATATCTCCTCTTTTAAGTTCTCACACCACTCTTTTACCTTGTAGAGCTCGCTCTCGCGGTCTAACAGAAATTCCACTGTCTTTGTCGGCTGCTCATACTGTTTCATGTATCCGAAGGAACCTGCGTCATGGACATAGGACTGGAACGCTTTTTCCATTCCGTCGAACACGTTTTGTTCTTCCTCTGTGATTCCAAAATGGCAGTAAAGTTCCTCTTCCTTTACATTCAGGACCTTCTCGTAGCGTCTGTAAAAATATAAGAGATTGCGGTATTTTAAGAATTTCTCCGGGATCGGGAAATCAAATACCCACTCATAGTCGATTCCATAGATGCAGTTCTCGTTCTCCGGAACCATCAGGTTCTCGAAGAGTCCGTCCACATTGGAGACTTCCACTGCCTTATCGCTGATAGCCGGAACTTTTCCGAACACTGCCTCGAATTCCGGTGTCGCCTTGAATTCTTTCGCGTCCTTATTTTCCGGGAACAGAACATTCATCACGGTCTCAAGTTCTTGATACGGAACTTCCCCCATGACGATGGCCTCGCCCAGGGCGTCACCGACGGTCTTGCCGTTTAAGTATTGGAAAGATACCGTCATTTGGCCCTCTTTCGCCCCTGTACACGGGTAGGCATTTTCTGAACTGAAAATGCCGTACGATACCGTTGAGGCAGTAGATTTTGCCGATTCGGAATGCGAAGCATCGGCAAAATCGGTTGCAGTTCGTGCCCCGCATGAACTGTAACCCTTTTTCCACTCCGGCTTTAAGAAGCGGACGGCAGGATTCAGTTCACGGATCTTTTCATATTTCTCTCCGAAGGAGCGGATATGCGCTTCGCCAGCTTCCGTGAGAGCCGTCTTCTCAACGGTGAGGACACCGTCTTCCTTTACGATCTCTGTCTTTAACTGGAACTGTTCCGCCCTGGTCCGGTTGTATTTTACAAATAAAATCTGTCTCATGCCTTCCCCTTTTCCCACATGCCAAGGAATGAGTTCGCGAACTTCGTGAAGTCCCCATTTCTGCATGCGTTCGCCATGGCTTTCTCCTCGTTTCCGAACCAGAGTCCCGGTCCGTCAAGACGGGCGGAGATATTTGTCACATCGCCGGTCTGCGGGAGATAGTCGTCGGAGTAGATGGTCACCGGGTAACGGTAATCCGGAACCGGATAGTAGAGCATTGCGGTTCCGCCAAGTTTTTCCTTCAGGTCTTCGAATAATCCGCGAAATTCCACTTCCAGGAAGGAATGCTCAAACGGCTCCGCTCCCATAAAGTAACGGACTCCGGATTCGTTCTCTGCTGCCGCTAAGAGCTTTCCGCCCGGTCTCACAAAAGATGCCGCCCTGAAAAGCAGATCTGCTGCCGCATTTTTCTCGGTCTCGGAGAGCATCGCCGGCATGATCACATAGTCGAATCCATCTTTGCAGATCGCACTGATTTCCTCATTGGACCGCTCTTTTCCCTTATACTCTTTCCATCCGGAGATCTCTTCCCCGGCTTTCGGGAGTTCTCCGCGCACCAGGCAGAGATTTTCCTTCTCCCCGTGTCTTCTGCGATTTACCTCAAGATTCTCGTCTCTCGGATCCAGGACCACCACCTCACCGGCGCGCTCTAAAAAGAGCCCGGTACAGGAACCGTAGTCGGAACCCACCTGGAGAACCCGGTCATTTTTTCCAATTTCCAGCCACTCGAAGAGGTTTTCCCTCAAAGGAGAAAATGCACCAAGACACCACGGGGTCGTTTCTCCCCGCAGTGCCGCCTCAGTGTCTCCTTTATACTCTTCGAGCAGGTCAAGAAGTTCATAACTGTAATCCTTCATCTTTTTCTCCTGCTTTTACGCCTTTGTGAGTGATGTCTCCACCTCGGATTCCATGTCGTAGACGCCGACCGTGTTCTTGTTGGAGATCACCGTAATGTTTGCAATATTGTACAGGCGGTGGTAGACCACATGCTCCTCGCCCTCAAAGCCGGTACAGCTCATGGAGAGCAGGTACTCGCCGCCCTGCAACGTCATCTTCTGGGTAAAGGAAACGTCATAGACATCGCCGTCCCCTACAGGCTTGATATCACAGCCCTCGTACATGGTGTTCGTTCCGGTGAGATCAGATCCCTTTTTGTCGCGGATCGTGTAGGTAAAGATCGGGCATTTGATCGGCGCGTGGAAGCGGATCCGCTCCTTGATCGTGAACATTTCTCCCTTTAACAGGAGATTTGTGAGATTTCCTCTCGCGTCGAAAAGTCCCAGGTCGAAGATCTCCGCCCGTCCGTCGCCGTACTCGGTGCGGTCGGTGTTGATCGTGATCTTATCCTTCATGAGGGATCCGTCGGAATGGGATTCCTCCACCTTTGCCTTCTTCTCATCGCCCAGCATGCCGCCAGAGTAGTCGCTCTCCAGCTCTTCCTTTAAGGAATCGAGCTGGTTTGCCAGGATCTTTTTGTAGAGATCCACCATATGGCCCGGCTCGCCTTCCGCGATGAACTCGCCCTTGTTTAAGAGAACGACCTTATCGCAGTATTTGATGATACTGCCCATATCATGGGTTACCATGAGGATCGTGGTTCCCCGCTGTTTGATCTCCTCCATCTTCCGGTAACACTTTGCCTGGAAGAATACGTCTCCGACGGACAGGGCCTCGTCGACGATCAGGATCTCCGGCTCCACGTTAATGTTGAGCGCAAACGCAAGGCGGACGAACATACCGCTGGAGTATGTCTTTACCGGCTGATAGACGAAGTCGCCGATATCCGCGAAATCCAGGATATCCTGCAGCTTTTCATCCATCTCTTTTCTTGTGTAGCCCATCATCGTGCCGTTCATGTAGATGTTTTCGATTCCGGTGTAGTCCATGTTGAATCCGGCGCCGAGCTCCAGGAGCGCGGAGATCTTTCCCTCCACGTTCACTTCGCCTGTGGTCGGTGTGAGGACACCGGTGATGATCTTTAAGATCGTTGATTTACCGGAACCGTTCGTTCCGATAATGCCTACGGTCTGTCCTTTTTCTACATTGAAGGAGAGACCATTTAAGGCGTAGAAATCTTTGTGATAGCTTTTATGTGTCAGGCTTAAGGACTCTTTTAAGCGGTCGATCGGCTTGTCGTAGAGTCTGTACACCTTTGTCACGTCTTTTACTGTAATCGCGTTGGCAGACATGGTTTCCTCCTACAATACATCTGAGAAATGCGGGCGAAGCCGCTTGAATACTTTGAGTCCCACTAACATGGTGATCAGGGTCACTGCCCAGAAATACACGGTCAGTGTCGGACGCATAAAGAACCAGTCTCCCGTCAGCATGCTGTCACGGTATCCCGCCGCGATATAGTAAAACGGGTTCAGTTTCAGGATCATCGGAGCCATCGTCAGACCTTTGTCCAGGAATAACTGCTCGCTGTACATGATCGGGGTCAGCCACATGCCGAACTGCAGGCAGATGCTGACGATCTGTGCCATATCCTTGAAGAATACCTGGATCGCGCTTGTAAGATAGGTGAGCGCCAGGGCATACATGGAAGTGGCAAAGGAATAATAAATGATCTGGATCCAGGAAATTTCCGGTTTTTTGCCGCTGATCAGAAACACGAAGAACATGATCAGAACGAAGAACGCGTGGACGAACAGGCAGGAGATCAGTTTGATCACCGGCAGGATCTCCACCTTAAATACTACTTTCTTTACCAGATAGTTGTATTCCTGAAGGCAGCCCGTTCCGCAGTTCAGCGCTTCTGAGAAGAAGAACCACGGGGCGATACCTGGAATCAGCCACTGGACGTAGGACGCATTCGGCACCGGCGGCGCACTCTTGAATCCGATGGGACCGAAGATGAGCCAGTAGATCAGGACGGTGACGATGGGCTGGATAAACATCCAGACAACGCCAAAATAGGAGCCGACAAAACGTTTTCTGAAATCTGCCTTGGAAAGTTCCCAGATCAGTTTTCTTTTTGTCACCAGCTCCTTCAGTAATGAAGTCAAATAATTCACGCTTTTACAACCTTTCTGTTCTCCGGGGGCCGGGAGCGTTTTTCACGCGATCCCGGCTTTCCAGAGACTAAGTGTGAGTTTTTAATTATAACCGTTCAGCGGTTCGCCTTTTAGCCATCATTGTGTCTAATCGTGCAGAAGGCTTAATTTCGTCAGACTTTCGGCACTTTTTCCAATCAAGTCAACAGGCTGCTGAACTGTCTTTTATTACTATCTGTCGAACTTGAAAATTTCCTTAAATCCCGGCCATTTCTGGTCTTTCTCGGAGATGATGAGCTGCATGTCCGGTGTGATCGGCCATTTTACGCCGATGGTCTCATCGTTCCATGCAAGTCCGCCCTCATCGCCCGGATGATAGAAATCGGTGCACTTGTAGGCAAACTCTGCCTCGTCGGAGAGAACGACAAAGCCGTGTGCGAAACCTTCCGGAATATAGAACTGTTTCTTGTTCTCCGCGGAGAGCTCAACGCCGAACCACTTTCCGTATGTCTTGGAGTGTGTTCTTAAGTCAACGGCTACATCGAATACGGTTCCGCGTACCGCACGGACAAGCTTGCCCTGCGGGAACTGTTTCTGGAAATGAAGGCCGCGGAGTACGCCCTTTACGGACATGGACTGGTTATCCTGTACGAATACCATGTTGAGTCCAGCCTCTTTGAAGTCGTTCTGATTGTATGTCTCCATGAAGTATCCGCGCTCGTCGTTGAATACGGTCGGCTCGATCACATGAAGGCCTTCGATTACCATTCCATCTGTTTCACAGGAAGAAACTTTGATCTTTCCCATAGTTTTTTACCTCACATTTTTATAAATTTACGGCTGTACTTTTTCTTTTCCGGCATACATTCGTTCCATTTTTGAAGCAAAATCATATGCCGTTTCCGCGCAACCGCTGTATTTTCGCCATTTTTCGGCATTTCCGCACTACATCATACCACCCAACAGGCGGAATGACAACTTTTTTCTGCGTTGGTCCGCCGCGTCGCCATTCGTATATAGAAATATGCGACAAATCAGTTTACATAACTTTTCTTCTATTTCCAGTAATTTCTGTTCATAGATAACTTAATCACAAGTCCTCTCGGCAGCTTCTTGTACCGCTTCCCGGCAAGATATCCCATATACTTGAATCCGCTGTCCATCACAAGCTTCGGAACGAGGTATGCCCGGCCTGTCTTCACAAGCCAGCGCGCCGTGTCCTTCACCATGCGTATTCCCTCGCCCTCGGATCGGATTCCGGAGAATACATCGGGATTGTCCGCCTGGGAGATTGCGAGATCGAAGTTTCTGTGGAACTGCTCCACCGCCGTATAGTTGTGGGAGTGGATCACCCTGGCGTCCGCCGCGTAGTAGACCGCGTATCCGTTCTTCATGGCTTTCGCCGCGAAGATCATGTCCTCGTTGAAGATCGTCTTTCGGATAAATCCGCCCAGATTCATATAGATCTCCCGCTTGTATGCCGCGCAGACATTGGAGCAGAAGTAGGTCTTAATTCCGAGTGTATCGAGGTCCGAGATCCTCTTTACCCGGCTCTTGTCCGGATAATTAAAGTCCCTCGTGTGGCGCTCGATCACATTGCAGTCCCTTGCTGGAAGCTGTCTCGCGTAAGCCACCGCGATATCGTCCCCAGAATACAGGGCGTCCGTCAAAGCTTTTATCAGATTTTTATCCGCCGGAAGCGCGTCATGGGTCATGCAGACGCAGACATCCGCGTCGGAGTGTTCGATCCCTGCGTTTCTCGTGGCACCATGGTCAAATTCTTCCTTTGTCACATGGTAGACGGAGAGATTTTCCGGGAGTCTTCCCGGTTCCAGGGTCTTTTCCCACTTGTCCCACAGGGACTTTTCCGTATTCATGATGATCAGCCGGTCCACCGGTACAGTCTGGCTTCCCAGCCGGTCAAATAATTCCAACAGTCTGTTTCCCGGCCCGTAGACCGGAATGATCACATCAACCTTCATCGCGTTTCTGCGCTCTCTCTTTCTGTTTCATAAGTCCTGCAGCGAGGATTCCGAAGAATACCATCAGGGCTGCCATCAAAAGCATATATCCGAAGGCGCCGCCCTGGATCCCTCCCATCTGGACAAACCAGCCGGAAGAAAGGACCGCCAGCACACTGACAAGGGCGTAGCCAAGGATGATGAACTTCTGTTTTTTCATAATAATAAGGGAATAGTAAAACAGGTTCATAAACGCGTTCAGCGCCCCGCCGACGATGATGAGCACCAGCGCGCCGCGACAGGTGGAAAGTCCCTCTTTCAGGTTCGGATACAGCAGGCTGATCACCGGAATTCCAAGCAACCATGCGCCTCCCACCGCAAGTACCGTCAGCGCCGCGATGATCAGGGCAAGATTCCGGATGATCTTCTGGAAATTTCTTAAATGTCCGGTCTCCCAGTCCACCGCCAGTCTTGTCAGATACGGGCGGATCACGAAGCCTGCAACCAGGTTGATCACGCTGGTCGGCATGAAGATCGCGCCGTAGACCGCGAGATCACGGTCCGCCATATGGGCCTCGATGGCGTATTTCGACGCGGAAAAGATATAGAAATCCAGGACCACCGAGAAGAATAACAGGATATTATCCCGGAAAAGCTGGAACTTCTTTCCGCTCTCCGACTTCCATGTCACATTTGGAAGCTCCCGGATCACGAGAACGTCAAACAGAAGAAATCCCGCGATCTGTGCCCCCACCGCCCAGATACTGGCAGTCAGAAGCTTCCTCGTCACCGCGAGACTTCCGAGGAAGCAGGTCACGGAGAGGATCGTGCGGAACGCGTTGGATTTTCCTGTCAGATACAGTCTTCCGCCGCGCTGGAATTCCGCCTCGTATGTATCCGCCAGGGCGTCGATGACCTTGTAGACCACCATCAGGAAAACGACGGCGGCTTTTTCAAAGGTGTACCCACTGATGAGCACATACCCGAATCCCACAAGGATCGCAAGTCCGCAAGTGATGAGGCGCAGTCCAAGATAGTCACCGAAGGTATATTTCTCCCCGGTATCCGTGATCTGGAACGGCCGGATCCCGAAGTACGCCGCCATGAACATGTGCTGTCCGAAGGTCGTGAAGGCGAAGGTGAACACTCCTCCCGCGTCCTCGCCTGCAAGCTGGACAACGGCGATGGAGAGCACCATGGACGCGAAGGCGTAGAGGAAACTTCCGATCATGTTCCAGATGATGTTCTTTTGTTCCGGCACCTCAGAGCCGTCACCGATGATGAGTCTCGCAAAGCCGTGGGGCGTTTTCGGCTGATTACTCATTTCCGAATTCCTTCTTTACGCAGGCAAGTGCGGACTCGATGACCTTGTCCATATCGTAATAACGGTACTCCGCGAGTCTTCCGCCGAAGATCACGTTCTCCTCTTTTTCCGCGAGTTCCGCGTACTTTTTATATAATTCCTGGTTTCTCTCGTCGTTGACCGGATAGTACGGCTCCATGCCCTCGGTCCACTCCGCCGGGTACTCTCTCGTAATGACGGTCTTCTCCTGGGTTCCGAACTCGAAGTGCTTGTGCTCGATGATTCTCGTGTACGGAGTCTCACGGTCGGTGTAGTTGATGACCGCGTTGCCCTGGTAGTTGTCGCAATCTAAGACTTCCGTCTCAAACCGCAGGCTGCGGTACTGGAGTTTTCCGAAGCAGTAGTCGAAATAACTGTCGATGGTTCCTGTATACACGACCTTGTCAGCAAGGGCGTCATATTTCTCCTTGTCTGCCAGGTAATCGGTTCCGAGGCGGATCTCACAGCCCTCGAAGAGTTTTTCCGTGATCTTATTGTAGCCGCCGATCGGGATTCCCTGGTAAAGGTCGTTGAAGTAGTTGTTGTCGTAGGTGTAGCGCACCGGGAGACGTTTGATGATGAATGCCGGAAGTTCCTTGCAGTCTCTTCCCCACTGTTTCTCGGTGTAGCCTTTTACGAGTTTCTGGTAGATGTGGGTTCCCACGAGGCTGATGGCCTGCTCTTCCAGGTTCTTCGGCTCGCCCTTGATTACCTTTCTCTGCTCGCTGATGATCTTTTTTGCCTCCTCCGGAGTGGAGATTCCCCACATGCGGCTGAAGGTGTTCATGTTGAACGGCATGTTGTACATCTCGCCCTTGTAGTTCGCAACCGGGCTGTTTGTGTAGCGGTTGAACTCCACGAGGCTGTTCACGAAGTTCCATACTTCCTTGTTGCTTGTATGGAAGATGTGGGCGCCGTAGCGGTGTACGTTGATGCCCTCGATGTTTTCACAGTAGATGTTTCCGCCTGCGTGCTCTCTCTTTTCAAGAACCAGGCAGGTCTTTCCGGCTTTTTTCGCGTAGTACGCGAAGACTCCGGCGAAAAGGCCGCTGCCCACTAACAGGTAATCGTATTGTTTCTTCATAAGACTCTTCTCCTCATTCACTTCGGCGGTTTCACTGCCGCCATATTGTTGCAGCTGTTTTTCTGCATTTTTTAGGCTTATTCTGTATTTCAGCTCTTGAGATACTGTTTTTACAGTTGCCTGGCTCAATCATACCTTTCTTTTACAGCATAAATGAGCTTAATTTTTCTCCTGCTGCCGGGATTACTCTTCTTCCTTAATAGAGATTTTTTCCTTCGGAAGAATCCCACGGATCTCCTCCACGATCTGAACCGCCGCAAACAGGGCGGATCCGGCAAAGATAAAGATGTCGCCCAGGTTGAAGACGACTTTTTTCAGTTTTTTCCACTGGATACTGAAATAATCCACCACATATCCGCGTTTGAGCCGGTCATAAAGGTTGCTCGCGCCGCCGGCCAGCACCAGGGTCAGCGCCGTTTTTTCCAGCACGCGGCCTTTCTTTCCGATCACATACGCCCATGCCCCTGCGACAGCCGACAGCATGCAGAGCGGGACCATCTCCACGAGCTTCGGGTATTCCTTCATGAATCCGAAGGAAAAACCCGGATTGTGGTTTTTGTAGAGGCGGATCAGACCGCCTGATTCTTTCACAGTTTTCGGGAATTCTTCATCTGGTCTGGCTTCGATCTCTTTTTTCACAGCCAGATCTGTAAGCGCAAGCGTCGTTCCGAATGTCAAAAATCCAAACATTGCGATTCCCCTTTCTTTTCTGTCTTACATGATACCGGATTGCTACGTGCTTCGCACTCCCGCAATCCTCAAAAACATTCGTAATCCGCTCATTTTTCTTCGAAAAATGGCTGCTTACTCATGTTTTTGGCGGGTCCCAAGCTCGAAAATCCTCCTGCAAGCAAGCTTGCGTCGGATTTTAGACCTTTTAACCCTGGTATCATAC
>CAVIYT010000184.1:0-21757 GCA_963646925.1 Paludibacteraceae bacterium | reverse complement strand
GTCTTCGGATCAACCGGGGCACCGCTGTACTCGGCAAGCTTTTCGGCAAGATATTCACGGATCGCTCCTTTGCCGCGGTATTCTGTGTATGCCTGGAAGGTACCGTCCACGCAGTAATGTTTTACGAACGTCTCGAGGCTGCCGGGAATCGGCTGGTGTGCGTTTACATCGCCGTGGGAAAAATCGACTGCCGGCCCCTCAAGTTTATCTCCGATCATCGGGAGATCTTCTGCCTTTTGGAGACCTTCCTGTCCCGGTGCGTTATCTGTGCCAAGTCTGGCGAATTTTTCTGCTAAATAATCCATAAATTACCTCTCCTTTTTTTGATGCCAGTTTGATGTGTATGAATTCCAGTTATGTCTGTGTGAAATGATTTTCTCTTTGTATCTATACAATATCATGGGAAACTTATATTGTAAAACGGATAAATCGAATATATAATATATGCAAAACAGATGTTTAAAGAGGAACATTTATGAACGATGAGATATTGGAGACATATTTAAATATTGTAAAAACGCACAGTCTGACGAAAACGGCGGAAAATATGTTTATCTCCCAGTCGGCGGTGAGCAACCGGCTGATCAGCCTGGAGAAGGAACTGAATGTGAAACTGATCGAGCGCAGTCCGGGTCAGAAGGGGATCATGCTGACGCAGAAAGGGGAAGAATTTATTGAATTCGCGAAAAGACATCAGGAACTGAACCGTCAGATCCAGGACTGGAGCCGGGGAGATGTGACGGAGGTGCTGCGGGTCGCCTCGGTCATCAGTCTGACGGATTACATAAAGGGATTTTACAGGGAACTTCTCGGAAAGGGAAATCTGTCGATCACGTTATCCACGCACTGGACGGACCGCATTATTTCCATGCTGGAAAACAGGGAGACGGACATCGGGATCACGCCCCGCGTCTTTTATTCGAAGGCGGTGGAAGCGGTCCCGGTCTTTCAGGAGCCGTTATATCTGGTCAGCTCAAAACGTGTTTCCGATTACCCGGATGTGGTGGATGCAAAAGCGCTGAAGCGCTCCAATGAGATCTATTTTGACTGGGGAACGAGCTTTGTGGAGTGGCATGAGAAACAGATGAACCCATTGGAGCTGCCGCTTATGGTGACGGACACGACGGAGCTGATCCCGGAGCTTTTGCAGATCCCGGATTCCTTCAGTATTATTCCGGCATGCATTTTTAAGAATTACCATGACGCGGATCTGAGATTGTCAAGAATCGTGCCGGAGCCGCCGCCGAGAATGTGTTATCTTCTGAAGCTTCGGGAACTTCACTCCCAGAAAAAGGACTTGATCGAGGAGTTTGAACGGGAGTTTAAGGCGTATGTACGGAGTGTTGAGGATGTTGTTCCGATTTCGCTGCAGCCGTAGGAGGCATCTGTTACAAGTCTCCTGATGGGATATGCCATGCGTTTGAAAGAAAATTGCGCGGGCAGTTCTGCAAGAAAAAAGAGGTCACGAAGTGTAGCGGCATACATGAGAAAGCCGTCGGCAGCAGAGATGTTTAGTTGGAAAACATCTCCGCCGCAAGTTTCGCAAATTCTTCCATCGCCTTTGACACATACCTCTTTTTCTTCCACATGACGGCAACCTCGCGGCTCACGTCGTTGGAGTCTAACTTGTAGAAGACAACGGGCTCGTCGTGGTCGGACATGCGGACGACCGTGTCGGAGAGGAGTGTGACGCCGAGACCGGCGCCGCAGGAGCGGTAGGCAGTGACGAGCTGGTCCAGCTGCAGGCGGACGGTTGGGGAGAAGCCGCTCTGGGCGCAGAGCTTCATGGCGCGCTCGTAGGCGATGGTCTCCGGGCGGAGCAGCAGGAACGGGGCTTTCGCGAAGGCGGAGAGGGAGACGGAAGGCGTCGCTGGATCTAAGTGAACGCCGCAGCAGATCTCCTCTGCGGTCAGGGCCGCCGGCAGCAGGTCTTTTTTGATTCCCATGGAGGAAAAAAGCTTTGGATCACTGGGAACGGCAAGAAGAAAGTGGTCCTCGAACAGACGAACCGATTCAAAGGTATCGCCCTGCTGATCCACCGGGTCCACAAGAATATCGAGGGCCTCATTCGCGAGGCGTTTTTGTAATTCCAGGGACGGCGCTTCCTGGACATCCAGAGAGATTCCGGGGTAGCGGCGGCTGTACTCGGCGATGACCGGGAGGACGATGCTGGAGAGGAAGAAGCTGGATGCGCCGATCCTCAGAGCGCCTGTCTTGAGGTTTGAGAGGTCATTGCAGTAGACCTTTAAACCGTCCTCGATGCGGCGGATCTTTTCCACGGAATCGATGTAGGCGCGGCCGGCGCCCGTTAAGAGAAGACGGGAGGAAGAACGCTCGAAGATGGGCTGTCCTAACTCCTGTTCTTCTTTTTTTACGGCGATGCTGATGGCTGGCTGGGTGATGTAGAGGTTTCTTGCCGCGGCGGAGAAACTGCCGCAGCGGTAGATCTCGTAAATGTAGTCTTTGGACTGGAACATGTGTGGGCTCCTTTATGCACATAAATATATTTAATGGAAAATATCAATATTATAAATTTGATTATATAAGAGAATCATGGTATATTCAAGGTGATCTTAATAAGAAAACTAAAAAAGGGAGCAGGAAATGAGTTACTTAAAAACATTGCTTATCATCTGCCCGATCTTCTTCATTTCGGGTATCATTGATTCCATCGGCGGAGGCGGCGGACTGATCGCGCTGCCGACATACTTAATGATCGGACTGCCGGTCCGTTCGGCTTACGGCTGCAATAAGCTGCAGGCGGGTCTCGGAAACCTGGTATCGGCTATCAAGTATTTCAGAAACAACATGGTCGATCTGAGGATCGCCCTGATCTCAGCTATCACGGCGATGACGGGCGCGTGGATCGGAACAAAGATCATCTTCCTTCTTCCAGAGGAGAGCATCCAGAAAGCCATCACGGTAGCACTTCCGGTGATTGCCCTCATCATGGTTCTCAGAAAAACAGATGCGAGAAACGTGATCATGAGAAGTGAGATCTCCAAAAAGACCGTTGTTCAGGCCCTGATCGTCGGTGTGATCATGGGATTCTACAACAGCCTTTTCGGACCGGGAATCGGTACGGTCGCAATTATCGCGTTCACGATGATCATGCACTACGACGCGAGATGCGCATCTGGTAACGGTAAGGTCCTCATCGTACTTACGAACGCCATCGCCCTTGTAAGCTATGTGAAGACAGGAAATGTCGCTTATGAGATCGCGTGTCCGGCAGCGCTCTGTGCCATCGCCGGAAACCTCGTCGGCGTCAACTTGGCGATTAAGAAGGGCGAGAAGATCATCAAACCGGTTATGCTGGTGGTTGTTATTCTCACTGTGATCAAGTTCGCATGGCAGAATAACCTGTGGGGCTAGGACCACAAAATTTAATAAGGTTTACCTATTTTGTTTACCCATATAAAAGAGCTGGTCTTGCTGTGGACCGGCTCTTTTTA
Organism: Paludibacteraceae bacterium; assembly: GCA_963646925.1. Classification (GTDB taxonomy): domain Bacteria; phylum Bacillota; class Clostridia; order Lachnospirales; family Lachnospiraceae; genus Pilosibacter. The sequence goes on along the minus strand of CAVIYT010000184.1, from coordinate 18,302 downwards.
CGTCCGCGCGCGTTCACTCGGGGTTGTTTTTAGGGCGGGAATGAGATAAGATAATAGTGTGTGCAAAGAAATTGCATGGATGGCGGTTGTGAATAGGAAAGTGCCGTTTAAATTTCTGTGCGCATGAGAATTTCAGGAAAGAAGTGACAGAAACCATGTATGACGAGTTAACAAAAAATGATATAAAGAAGATGGAAGAGGAGATCGAATACCGGAAACTTGTGGTCCGGAAAGAGACCATCGAGGCGGTGAAAGAGGCGAGAGCCCAGGGCGATTTAAGCGAAAATTTTGAATATTATGCAGCGAAGAAAGACAAGAACAAGAATGAGAGCCGGATCCGCTATCTGGAGAGAATGATCCGGACGGCGAAGGTGGTCTCCGACGAATCAAAAGACGATGAGGTCGGTCTCTACAACACGGTGGACGTGTATTTTGAGGATGATGACGAGACGGAGACATATAAGATCGTGACGACGATCCGCGGAAACTCCTTAAAGGGACTGATCAGCTCTGAGTCACCGCTTGGAAAATCGCTCTTGGGACATAAAGTTGGCGAGCGGGTGCATGTTCAGATGAACGATAAGGCCGGGTATGACGTGATCATCAAGCGGCTGGAGAAGACGGTGGATGATGGAAGTGACGCGATCCGGAGCTTCTAGGTCTGCGGGGGGGAATAAAGGATAGAAAGGTGTTGAAAACTTGGCAGAGGTACAGGAAAAAAGTGGAAAAATAGAATTAAAGAATAAAAACCCAGAGAGCAGCGGAGCAGCAGGAGTGGGGAAGACGGGCTGGAAAAACTTTAAAGTGGCGGGATTCCCACTTCCGCTCTATTTTCTCATCCTGGCGCTGACGGCGGCCTGTATGTTTACGGGATGCGTTCCGAAGAGCCTGGTTCCAGCGTTTCTGGTGCTGATGATATTTGGGGAAGGTCTGAACGCCATAGGAAATAATGTGCCGGTGGTGAAGGCGTATCTCGGCGGATCTGTGATCTGTATTCTGGGTTCGGCGGTCCTCACGGCAAGCGGTCTGATGCCGGTGCAGACCATTGAGACGCTGGATTATTTTGTCAACGACAGCGGCTTTTTGATCTTCTATATCGCGGCGCTGATCTGCGGAAGTCTCTTCAATATCGACCGGAATCTTCTGCTCCGGGCGACGGTGAAGCTTCTGCCGGTGGCGGTGATCTCCCTCTCTATGGGGATTCTGCTTTCAGGCATCATGGGAATCGTTCTCGGGGAAGGTTTCTGGGGCGGAATCCTCTATATCGGTGTGCCTATGACAAGCGGCGGCATGACGGCGGGGACGGTTCCGCTTTCTGCCATGTACTCCCAGGCCCTTGGCGTTGAGGCGGCGGATGTCCTTACGAAGATGGCACCGGCCACAGTCCTTGGAAACTGCGTGGCGATCATTTTCGGCGGTCTTTTAAACAATTTTGGTAAAAAGCACCCGGAGACTACGGGAAACGGCATGCTGGTAAACGACGGAAAACCGGTGAAAAAGACTCCGCCGATGAAGCCGACGTTTGCATCTTTATGCACTGGAATGATTATCGCCTTCGCGTTCTACCAGCTGGGCGCGGTGCTGCATAAGTTTGTTCCGGTGATCCCGACTTACGCCTGGATGATCATCGCGGTGGTGCTTGTAAAGGGGACTGGAATCATGTCCGAGGAACTGGAGGACGCGGCGAGAGAGTGGGGACAGTTCGCAATCAAGAGCTGGACGGCAGCAGCCCTGGCCGGTATCGGATTTACGCTGATCGACCTGAATACGATCTTGAAGACCCTGACACCGCTATATCTGATTACAGTAGTTCTGATCGTCGGCGTGATCACGCTGACAGCGGCGGTGCTCGGAAAGCTTGTGGGATTCTTCCCGCTGGAGTCCGCAATCGCGGCGGGCATGTGCACGACGAACATGGGCGGTTCCGGAAATGTGGCGGTTCTCAGCAGCGCCCATAGAATGGAGCTTCTGCCCTTCGCGCAGATCGTCACAAGGTCCTGCGGGGCGTTGATGCTGACGTTGGGCGGAATTCTGGTGCAGATATTCGGATAAAAGAAATATGAAGGCACGCTCTTGAACGGAATAGAATCAAAAGAAGATAAATATTGGCAGAAGTAAAATTTTCTGAGCAAGAGAAATCTTGTTTATGAGAAAATTCGAACAAATAGTAGAAATAAAAAACGGAAAACAGTTTTTCAGTATAGAAAAAATCCTGAAAATTGTTTTCCGTTTTTTATTTACGTGAGCAGCAAGCCAAAGCCTGTACCCAGAAACTGCCACAGCGGCTTGAAAAGCCGATGAAACAGTTTTTATAGTTTTCGTGTATGTAACAAGTTCAATAAATTTGCATATTTATAAGGCAGATCAGCCATGCATGTATTTGTCGACCCACTTCTTCAGATCCGTGAAATCTTCCTCATTCGGATGGGAGAGTCCCTGCTCGTAGGCGTTCATGAGAAGCTTCATGGTCTCATTCTCCGGCTCTTTGGCTAAGAATCCGGCAAATTTCTCTTTGACTTCCGGTTTCATCCTGCCCTGGCAGATAAAGCCGTCGAGGACTGTGTTGTTGACCGGGATATTTGACTCGGCATTCTTTAAGATCAGCTTTTTGTATTCTGGGTCCACATATCCAGCGGTTCCGAAGAGGACGATGTTTGTGTTGTGGAGACTCTTTAAGAAAACGCGGGTACTGTCATCGCAGCTCTCTTTGTCGGTCCAGAATCCCACGAGGATCAGGTCAGCGCCGAGGTCCTGGGAGAAGTGGGCGGTATCGCCAAAATAAACACAGTTGTCTGTTGGGAGCATATCGTGAAGTCTGTCCGCCAGAGCGGCAGTGTTTCCTGTCATGCTGGAATAAACGATGGCATATTTCATAAGTGGTGTCCTCCTTGATTAAGTAGTATTCGGCAGCCAGCCGTCGGATAAAGGGCGGGTCTGGAGCCGATTCTGGTATAAGAATCCGGCAGGGCATGCCACGGCAGGAAAGCAGATTTTTGCAGCCTGGGCGGTATGGAGTGCCGGATCAAGTTTTGCAGCAATGTATCCGCAAGGAACTGCTGGGGCAGGTTCCGCATGATACGAGATGTCAGCAAAGGAGCTAAAAGATTTACTGCAGGGCGGCGACGATCGCGTCAGCCAACGCGTCAAGCTCCGCGCCCTGGTCGTCCTTCAGTGCGGACTTCACAGTCACGCCAGCCTCAAGCACGTTCATATTCTTCAGCGTTCCGAGAATATCCCCCATCTGCTTCGAAGCGGTAGCTGCCCATGTTCCGTTCTGGATAAAGGCGACGGTGCGGTTCGTGAGGCCGTGGGCGGCGATCTGGTGAAGGAGATTGTCCATGCTGCAGAAGATTCCGCCGTTGTAGGTGATGGACGCGAACACGAGGGCAGAGGAGCGGAACGCGTCAGCGATCAGATAGGACGGGTGGGTCTTTGACACGTCGTAGACGGAAATATGGCGGATTCCCCGGTCGGCAAGCTTTCCGGCAAGGATCTCAGCGGCTTTTTCCGTGTGTCCGTAAACGGAGCCGTAGGCGATCATCACCGTTTTCTCCTCAGGCGTATAGGAACTCCATTTCATATATTTATCTAAGAGCCAGCCGAAATCCTCTCTCCAGATCACGCTGTGGAGCGGGCAGATCATTTTGATCTCCAGTCCGGCGGCTTTCTTTAAAAGTCCCTGCACGGACATTCCGAATTTTCCGACGATATTTGTATAGTAGCGTCTCGCCTCCGCAAGCCATGCGCCCTTGTAGTCGATCTCATCGGCGAAGATATTTCCGTCGATGGCGCCGAAGGAACCGAAGGCATCAGCGGAGAACAGGATCTTCTCTGTCTTTTCATAGGTAACCATAACTTCCGGCCAGTGGACCATCGGGGCCATCACGAAGGTCAGCTCGTGGGAACCCAGGGAGACGGTATCGTCTTCCTTTACCGGAATTACATGACTGTCCACATCGAAATCAAAGAACTGTTTCATCATTCCAACAGCCTTTGCGGTGCATACGATCTTCGCCTCCGGGTAAGCGGCGATCACGTCAGCGATGGACGCGCAGTGGTCCGGCTCCATGTGGTTTACGATCAGGTAGTCGAGAGAGCGGCCGTTTAAGGCGGCAGCCACATTTTCCATAAAGCCGTGGGTGAAGGACGCGTCCACGGTATCAAAGAGCGCCGTCTTCTCATCCACTAAAACATAAGAGTTGTAGGACATTCCTGTAGGAACCGGATAAACGTTCTCAAAGAGAGCGATGCGGCGGTCGTTGACGCCGACCCAGAAGAGGGAATCCGTAAGTTTCCTTATATTATTCATGATTAGAAACCTCCTGATATAAATATTGTTGTGACCGTCAGATGTCTGCCGGTATTGTCCAGATACGCCGAAATCCATAGAAAGAAAATCTTTAAACAGCAGCTCACGTGGAAGAATATGTCTCATGCGATGACTGGAATAAAATATTTCTTTTGTAAAAAGGCTTGATGCGGATAAATGCCGGAAATGTACTGATATCTGAAACAGTCACAAAAGGTCAAAAAATAAACTCATTTGGATCTATATCTTATAATTGTCAGTGAATTTTGATAATACAAAAATGAAATTTAGATAAGATGGAAATATAGACACAAATATACTACCATTTTAAATGCAAATCCCCCGGAAAGCAAGTAAAACCCTTCTGTAAAATCTTAAAAAATTATAAAATACCAGTTGACAAGTGGGAAATGAAGTCATATAATTCACTTGAAATTGATATTCGTTATCAATACAACTGTCCCCAAAAATGGTTTGGTAAGAGGTGATACAATGACAGATGTAATTGTTTTGCTGTTGGTTGCCATGGCCGTGATCGGTGTGATAAAGAGTATTCGGAAACAGAAGAAGAGCGGTTCCTGCGGAGGATGCTGCGGTTCCTGTTCCGGATGCAGCGGATGCGGCAGTGTCCATTACGATACGACTCCGAAAGCTCACAAAGCCTGAGCGGACGGCGTGTAAAGAGGAGGAAACATGATGCCAATGACATTTTTACGTGCCGGCGAGACCGGTACCATCCAGCGTGTCGGCGGAGCAGAGGATACAAAGAGATTCCTCGCAAATCTTGGCTTCGTGGACGGCGCAGCAGTGACAGTGATCTCCGAGCTCAACGGAAACCTGATCGTAAATATCAAGGATTCCAGAGTCGCGATCAACAAGGAGATGGCAAAGCACGTTATGGTGCAGTAGCCCAAATAAAATAATAAAAGTCCAAGTGGGAGCTTTCCCACTTTGCTTTTTCCCCATGGGTTAGCATGCACTAATTAGCGGGTGCTAATCGAAGTTTTTTGGGAAAAATTCACAAAAGATACGGGGAATGGATCCGGACCACAGGAGCGGTCCACAAGGATAGAAAGGAGAAGACATGACATTACGTGAAGTTCCGGTTAATACAACTGTTAAAGTTGTAAAAATCAACGGAGAAGGCGCATTCCGCCGCAGAATCATGGACATGGGAATTACCAAAAACAGCGAAATCTACGTCCGTAAGGTAGCACCGCTTGGTGATCCGGTCGAGATCACTGTCCGTGGTTATGAACTGTCTTTGAGAAGAGATGACGCAGAAAGTGTCGAAGTCGTTAACGTTTAATCTTTGACGGCTGAGTATGATCACAAGTACTGTAAATAAAGTAGGAGGATGAAAAATGGCTATCAAAATCGCATTAGCCGGCAACCCGAACTGTGGTAAGACGACCATGTTCAATGCCCTCACAGGCGCGAACCAGTACGTCGGAAACTGGCCGGGTGTAACTGTAGAGAAAAAAGAAGGTAAATTAAAATCTGCTAAGAGCGGTGAAGAGATCATCATCACTGACCTTCCGGGTGTTTACTCCCTTTCCCCGTACACACTGGAGGAAGTAGTAAGCCGTGATTACCTCGTTCATGAGAAACCGCAGGCGATCATCAACCTGGTTGACGCAACAAACATTGAGAGAAACTTATATCTGACAACTCAGATCCTCGAGATCGGTATTCCGGTCGTTATCGCATTAAACATGGCTGACCTGCTTGCAAAGAGCGGTGACAAGATCGATGTCAAGAAACTTTCCGAGCTCTTCGGATGTGAAGTTGTTGAGACTTCCGCATTAAAGGGCACAGGTCTTAAGGAAGTTGTTGACAAGGCGATCGAGGCAGCTAAGAAGAACGAGTGGAAGAACCCGGCAGGAATCTTCTCTGGCAGCGTTGAGAACGCGATCGCAAAGGTTGAGGAAGCCGTTGGTGACGCTGTAGACGCAGACCAGAAGAGATGGTTCGCAATCAAGCTTCTTGAGAAAGACAGCAAGGTTATCGAGCAGTTACATCTTCCGGCATCCGCTATGGCAGCTGTTAACACAGAAGTTACACGTCTTGAGAAAGAGACAGATGACGATACAGAGAGCATCATCACAGATGAGCGCTATACATACATCGGCGATATCATCAGCAAGGCCGTTAAGAAATCCGGCAAGAAGCTCTCCACATCCGATAAGATCGATAAGATCGTTACAAACCGTATATTAGGTATCCCGATCTTCGCGGCAGTTATGTGGTTCGTTTACTACATCTGCGTAAGTACACTCGGTACCATGGGTACTGACTGGGCAAATGATACATTCGGCGGCGGCATTCAGGAATGGGCAGGCGCAGCTCTTGCAGCAGCAGGCGCAAGCGACTTCATCCAGAGCCTTGTTGTAGATGGTATCCTCGGCGGACTCTTCGCTGTATTCGGATTCCTTCCGCAGATGGCACTCTTATTCTTAATGCTTTCCATCCTTGAGGACTGCGGATACATGGTACGTATCGCATTCGTCATGGACCGTGTATTCCGTCACTTCGGACTTTCCGGTAAGAGTTTCATTCCGCTTCTTATCGCTTCTGGATGCGGTATCCCAGGTATCATGGCATCTAAGACCATCGAGAATGATAACGACAGACGTCTTACAATTATGACAGCTACATTCATTCCGTGTGGCGCGAAACTTCCGGTTATCGCTCTTTTAGGCGGTATCATGGTTGGTTGGACATCCGGAGATTACTCCGATGCAGGAAACACAGCATTCTTAATGTACGCATTAGGTATCGTTTGTGTCCTTGTTGCAGCAATTATGTTAAAGAAGACAAAACCGTTCTCCGGCGAGGCAGCTCCGTTCGTTATGGAGTTACCGGCATACCACATCCCGTCTGCTAAGACAGTTCTTATGCACACATGGGAGCGTCTGTGGGGCTTCATTAAGAAAGCCGGAACGATCCTGTTCCTTGCCTGCGTAATCATGTGGATTCTCTCCACATTCGGTTTCGAGGATGGCGCATTCGGTATGGTAGAAGACACAGAGAACTGCTTAATGGCAATCCTCGGAAGCGCTCTTGCTTGGATCTTCACTCCTCTTGGATGGGGCAAATGGCAGTGCGTTGCAGCAGCAATCTCCGGATTCTCTGCAAAAGAGGGTATCGTTTCCACAATGGGTGTCCTTGCAAATGTCAGCGAGGATCTCTCCGAGGAGACAGACGTTGTCGCAGCCGCAATCAGAGACTGGTTCCCGACAATGGCAGCAGCATTCTCCTTCCTTGTATTCAACCTTCTGAACTCTCCGTGTCTGGCAGCTATTTCCACAATGGCTCAGCAGATGCAGTCCAGAAAATGGTTCTGGTTCGCAATTATCTTCCAGAACGTATTCGCTTACTGCGTAGCACTTATGTTCTACCAGTTCGGTCTTATCATGGAAGGCGGTTCCTTCGGAATCGGCACAGTTGCAGCAGTTATCGTTCTTCTGTTCTTCCTTTATATGCTGTTCCGTCCGGATCCATATAAGAACCAGAAGAAGGAATCCCGCCGCTCTGTAGCAGCTTAATTTTGGCAGTATACTTCATTATTCCATAGAAACTCTATAAAAGATCCAGGTCAGAGGCGGACATCGCTTCATGGCCTGGATCTTTTAAGTTACGAAAGACAATGCGGTTACACGTTTTCCAGAAAATGGTTATGGATTCGGACAGCACACAGATCTATAAAAGAACTCATAACTTATAGAAGGAGAATTGCGAAGATCAGGCTGGGATACAGCTGGTTTTTGTGGATCAAAGGAGATAAAATTTGATGGAAAATGTCGGAAATATTATTCTTGGAATTCTGATCCCCTTTGCAGGAACGACACTTGGATCAGCCTGCGTCTATTTTATGAAGAATGGGATCAGGCAGAATGTGGAAAAAGGGCTTCTGGGGTTTGCGTCTGGTGTCATGGTGGCGGCATCCGTGTGGTCACTTCTGATTCCGTCTATGAATCTTTCCGCGGATCTGGGACATCTGGCGTTCCTGCCGGCGGTGGCAGGATTCTTCTGCGGCATCATATTCCTCCTGTTCCTTGACGGACATGTACCCCATCTTCACATCGGGTGCGAGGAGCCGGAAGGCCCGTCCTGCACGTTAAAAAAAACTACGATGCTTGTCCTTGCGGTGACGCTCCATAATATTCCGGAAGGAATGGCGGTCGGTGTCATGTTCGCAGGACTCCTGACGGCGAACAGTGGGATCACCCTGGCAGGTGCCTTTGCCCTCTCGATAGGTATCGCGATCCAGAACTTCCCAGAGGGCGCGATCATCTCCCTGCCGCTCAAGGGGGAGGGGATGAGCAGAAACCGCGCGTTTCTATATGGAATGCTTTCCGGCGTTGTAGAGCCTGTAGCGGCGCTTCTGACGGTGCTTTTATACAGGATCCTCGCCCCGGTCCTGCCGTACCTTCTCGCCTTTGCGGCGGGGGCCATGATGTATGTGGTCGTTGAGGAGCTGATCCCTGAGACGGCGGAGGGAGAACACTCGAATATCGGAACCATCGGATTTGCGGTCGGGTTCGCGTTGATGATGATGCTTGATGTGGCGCTTGGGTGACATAACACGGATGACCGAGGCGGCCCGAATAGAATTTTACAGAGAAGCGGGCAGGGCCGCCTGCTTCCTGGTGGAAAAAAGGCAGAAAGAAAAAAAGAAAGTGGATATCCAGAGAACGATGATAAAACTCTGAGATATCCACTTTCTTTTACTATAGAAGTAATATTTTTTTGAATTTCGACAATACAATCTTCAATAAAAATCAATCAAATTGTCAAAATTACATCTATTATCGAGAATGTTCACCTAATTAAAACCTCTTCCAAGTTCCCCGATAGAACAGCAACAGCAGCGGGAACAACTCCAGACGTCCAGCCAGCATATCGAAGGTGAGAACCAGCTTGGAGAAATTGGAGAAGAGTCCGAAGTTCTGGGTCGGCCCTACGAGCTCAAGACCCGGTCCGATGTTGTTTAAGGTCGCTGCGACGGCTGTAAAGTTCGTCACGAGATCGAAGTTATCGATTCCGATGAGCAGCACGGAGATCGCGAAGATCAGGATATATGCCGCCATAAATACGTTTACCGCGCGGAGGACCACATGTTCCACAACGCGTCCCTCAAAGTGGATCTTGCGGACCTGGTTCGGGTGAAGACTCTGGGAGAGTTCCTTCGTCAGCGTCCGGAATAAGAGTACAACACGGGACACCTTGATGCCGCCGCCGGTACTTCCCGCGCAGGCGCCGATGAACATCAAGAGTACCAGGATCGTCTTCGGAACCGTCGGCCAGAGGTTGAAGTCCACAGTGGCGAAACCGGTGGTTGTAATAATGGAAGCAACCTGGAATGCCGCATGGTGGAACGCCAGGAAGAGACTTCCGAAGGAATTCCGGATAAACAGCGTGATCACAAGGATCGACGCGGCGATGATTCCGAGATACCATTTCGCCTCCTCACAGTGCAGGGCGTCCTTCGGCTTCTTCATATAGAAGAGAAAGTACACGTTGAAGTTGATTCCAAACAGGATCATAAACACGGTGACAACGCCCTGGAGGTAGGTGGAATAGCTTCCGAAGCTGTCATTCTTGATACCGAAACCTCCGGTTCCCGCGGTACCGAAAGCGGTACAAAGGGAGTCGAACACCGACATCCGTCCGACGATCAGGAGAATGAACTCCAGAACAGTCAGGAAGAAATAAAGTCCGTAGAGGATCTTCGCGGTGGACTGCACCTTCGGAACCAGTTTTGTGACAGATGGTCCCGGGCTCTCCGCCTTCATGAGGTTCATATGGTAGCCGTTTCCTGTAAGCGGAAGCAGGCAGAGCAGGAACACGAGAACACCCATGCCGCCGATCCAGTGGGTGAAGCTTCTCCAGAAGAGAATTCCGTGCTGGAGGTCTTCCACGGCAGGCAGGATGCTGGCACCGGTTGTTGTAAATCCGGATACCGTCTCAAACAGGGCATCCACCGGATTCTTGATGGATCCGCTTAAGAGAAACGGGATGGAACCCATGATACTCATGACGATCCAGCTTAAGGCAACCGTCACGGAACCTTCCCTCGCGTAGAACACCTTATTTTTCGGCTGTTTCCGGACAAGGATCACACCGGGGATCATGCAGAGGACGATGGTGATGAAGAATGCCAGCGCGCAGCTTTCATGGTAGATCAGGGAGACTGCCAGGGACGGCACGAGAAGCGCCGCCTCCACGTCCAGAATCCAGCCGATAATGTAAAAGATCATCGAATAATTCATGGAATTGCTCCTTTATTTTAAGATATCCCGGATATCGCCGAGACCGCGGTTTGTGGTCACGACGATTACGGTGTCACCGACTTTAATCATATTCTGACCGCGTGGGGTGAGAATATGACCGTTGCGGTTGATGCAGCAGATCAGAAGGTTGTCTTTTAAGTTCAGATCCATTAACGGTACGTTTGTGACCGCGGATTCTTCTTTAATAGAGAACTCCAAGGCCTCGGCTCTGCCGTCCAGAATCTTATACAGTGTCTCCACGTTGCAGCCGATGGTATTCTGGCGGGCGCGGACGTACTGTAAGATGTAGTCTGCCGTCAGGTACTTCGGATAGATGATGCTGTCGATGTCGAAGCTGTCAATCACGTCATCGAAGGCGATCTTGTTGACCTTCGCGATGAGCTTCGCGTTGGAGTGGAGCTTCGCGTAGAGGGCGAGGAAGATATTCTCCTCGTCGAGTCCGGTCAGAGCCACAAGGGAATCCGCGTAGGTCAGACCTTCTTCCAGAAGAAGATCGCGGTCACTTCCGTCTCCATTTATGATATCAGCACCCGGAATCACTTCGCTTAAGTAATCGCAGCGCTCTTTTCTCTGCTCAATGATCCGGACCCGGAAACCGATCTTTAAGAGGTCCTGCGCCAGATAGTGGGCGATGGTGCCGCCGCCGATGATCAGGGAGTTTTTCACTGATTTTGAGCGGAGACCGATCTTCTCGAAGAACTGAGCCGTATTTTCCAGGGATCCCACGATGGAAAGGATATCTGTATCCTGGAGAACAAAGCTTCCGTTCGGGATCACGACCTCGGATCCGCGCTCAACGGCACAGATCAGGACATCGCATTTGATCTGTCTCATGATATCCATGACGGTTTTCCCGCCGAAACCGATCTCTGGTTTTAAGCGGAAACGGAGCAGCTCAACACGTCCTTTCGCGAAGGTATCGATCTTGATGGCGGACGGGAATTTTAAGAGCTTTAAGATCTCTTTCGCCGCTGTGAGCTCCGGATTGATGATCATGGAGAGACCGAGTTTTTCCTGGATGAAACGTGTTTCCTTATTATAAAGGGGATTTCTTACGCGGGCGATCGTATCGCAGTGGCCTGTCTTTTTTGCCATCAGGCAGCAGAGGAGATTTAGCTCGTCCTCGCCGGTGACAGCGATAAAGAGATCCGCGTTCTCCACACCGGCTTCCTGCTGGATACTGAAGCTGGCGCCGTTTCCGACGATCCCTAAGGCATCAAACTGGTTGGAAAGATGTTCCACTTTCTGCGGATTCATATCGACCATAACGAGATCGTGGCCCTCGGCGCTCAGGCGCTCCGCAAGGCTCACGCCGACTTTTCCGCAGCCGACAATGATGATCTTCATATGTTTACCGATCCTTTCAGTTAATTATGCTTCCCAGCGTCCGGAAGCGCCGCACGGGAGTACGAGTTTGGAACTCGTAACCGGGAGTCCGATCTCCTCGGATCTTACAGTTCCGCCGAACTGCGGAACAACAGCTGTTCCTAACATGTAAGTCAGCACTGCCGGAGCGAGTCCTGTCGTGTAGGAGTTGATCAGATAGAATAACGGTTTGTCGGAGAGAAGCTTTGCACAGAGTTTTACGAGCGGGTAGATTGCGTCCTCGATCTTCCAGATCTCGCCTTTCGGTCCTCTGCCGTAGGACGGCGGGTCCATGATGATCGCGTCGTAGTGGTTTCCGCGGCGGATCTCACGCTCTACAAATTTTACGCAGTCATCCACAATCCAGCGGATCGGTGCGTCCTCAAGACCGCTGGACTTTGCGTTTTCTTTTGCCCATGCGACCATGCCCTTTGAGGCGTCAACGTGGGTCACGGAAGCTCCGGCTTTCGCGGCTGCCAGTGTCGCGCCGCCGGTGTAGGCGAAGAGGTTTAAGACCTTGATCGGGCGTCCCGCGTTTTTGATTTTTTCGCTGAACCAGTCCCAGTTTGCTGCCTGTTCCGGGAAAAGACCGGTGTGCTTGAAGCTGAAAGGCTTTAACTGGAAGGTCAGGCCTTTGTAGTTGATGCTCCACTGTTCCGGGAGACGGAAGAACTCCCACTCACCGCCGCCTTTTGAGCTTCTGTGGTAGTGGCCGTTCATTTTTCTCCACTGCGGGGCTTTTTTATCGGTATCCCAGATGACCTGGGGATCCGGACGGACCAGAATATATTCTCCCCAACGTTCCAGCTTTTCACCGTCGGAACAGTCGATGACTTCATAGTCCTTCCATCCATCTGCTATCCACATAGTTGTATTCCATCTCTTTCTTTAGACTTTTTTGCGTGAAAGATAGATCAAGGGCGTAAAACACCGATGATATCTTATTTAACAGGAAATTCCGATGGAACTTCCCGTTAAATAAAAAGGCACTAACGTGCCTAAGATGCGCACTCGCGCGAAGTTGTAGATTGTCGCAAGCGACCGCGCTCGGCGCGAGAATGTGCCAAGGCACATTCTTTCTTATACCAGTATAATAGATATGCCGGATACTGTCAAATGGGAGTGAGTGTCGGAGGCGTGAAGTTGGCAGAATTCCGGGGAATGTGAACGGAAATGTGTCTATCTGCGGCGGGAATGCGGCAAAACTGCGGTGAGGACTTAAGAGAATTGACAGGTATTTTCTGTTGAATATTCAGGGAGTTACTGGTAAAATAAAATCAGATGTATCGTGAAGTGAGAAAATACAGAATAGATACCTGTTTTTTATGGATTTTTGTGTGTAACTGCTGTTAGGGGCAGCTGTACACTTGACGGGATACAGGAAGGAGACGAGACGAGTGAAGAAAAAAGGGTTAAGAATACTGGCAGCGGCGGCGGTCCTGACCTTCGGATGCCTGACAATGAACGCGTACGCGGCGGAAGGATGGGCGCTTTCCAATAATGTATGGACTTATCTTGATAAAAACGGAAACCGCGTGACGAACGAGTGGAAAAAGGGCGCGGACAACCTCTGGAGATATTTGAACAGCAGTGGCGAGATGGCGGTCAATAGTTGGGCGGATAACGACTATTATGTGGATTCCAACGGAATCATGGTGGCCAACAAATGGATGCAGCTGACCTCACCGTACAGCAGGGATGGCGAGACATACTGGTTCTATTTCGGTTCCAGCGGAAAAGTCACAAAAGACGGCTGGAAAAAGATCGACGGAAAGAGCTACTACTTTGACTCTGACGGAATTATGCAGACCGGATGGTCCGAGGATGGAGATTACTATTTAAGTTCCAGCGGAGCGATGGTGACCGGATGGAAGTACCTGGAGCCGAAGGATGATGACAGCAGCCTTTACGGACCTGAGAGCGATGACGGAAAGTACTGGTTTTATTTCTCCGCAAGCGGAAAGAAACAGAGCCCGTCAACGAGCGACGAAGGTGGAGATTATAAGGTAACAAAGATCGACGGAAAATATTACTGCTTTGACGCGGATGGACGGATGCGCACCGGCTGGGTATATTTAGACGGTGATCCGGAGAATGCAAGCAAGGAGACGATCGAAAACTGGAGATATTTTGCGGAGAGTGGGATTCAAAACGCGACCCTCGGTGCAGCGATCTCTGGATGGCTTTCCTTAAACCCGCCGGAACAGCTCCAGGACAATGTGGACGAGCCGGTGGTATGGTATTATTTTGATAAGAATGGAGAGCCAAAGATCGGACCGAAGGATGGAAAGGCATCCACAAATGATTTCGTGCGGATCAACGGAAAGACGTACCTCTTTGACCAGAAGGGAAATCCGGTCAAGGGCTTAAAGAAGGTGCAGATCGGAACGACCAGCGAATATACTTCCTACTATTTTGATGAGTCATCCAGAACCTCGGTAAAAGGAAAAATGACCGTTGAGGAAGGCGATGGAAATAAGACAACGTTCTATTTTAATGAAGGAACATATGCTGGACGCGGGGCAAGCGGTGTGAAGAATGGATCCCTCTACTATATGGGCAAACTTCAGCAGGCGGACAGCTCAAGCCGTTACGCGCTGATCAGTATTCCGAATGGAAGCAGCGGATATCTGACTTATGTGGTGAACTCTTCCGGACGTATCTCCAAGAATACGACGGTGAAGGATCGCGATGGAAACAAATATAAAGTAAATTCCAGCGGAATCCTGACAACCATCAATGATGAGGCGGCAAGTTCCACGGAAGATTACGGTGAGCCGATCGAACCGGTATTTGAGAATGATTAAGATACAATTCGGATAAGATAAAGGATTTTGAAAGGACCAGGAGCATCGCCGCTTCTGGTCCTTTATTCAACATTACTTAAATTTCTTTTCCATTGATCAACACATGCTTGATCTTACCTGTAACATCAAACGGGCAACCGTCTACGATGACAACGTCGGCGTCTTTTCCTTCTTCGAGGGAACCGACACGGTCAGCGACACCAATGTGCTCGGCTGGGTTGATGGTTACGGCGCGGAGGGCGTCGTACTCGTCCATGCCTGCTTTGATTGCGAGACCGGCGCAGAGCGGCAGATAGTGGAGCGGAGTTACCGGGGCGTCCGTGATGATGGAAACATGACATCCGGCTTTCGCGAGAACACCCGGTGTCTCCCAGGTCTTGTTCTGAAGCTCAAACTTGGAAGCGTGCCCGAAGGTCGGACCTACCGCTAACGGAAGATTTTCCTTTGCAAGCTCGTCCACGATCATATGACCCTCTGTCACATGTTCCAGGGTCAGGCCGACACCGAATTCTTTCGCGATGCGGATCGCGGTAAAGATATCGTTTGCCTGGTGGGCATGGGCCTTTAACGGGATCTCATGATTTAATACCGGGATCAGAGCTTCGGATTTCTGGTCGTAAGCCGGAAGTTTGGAGACATCGTCACCGGCAGCCTCGATCTTTGCCTTGTAGAGTTTCGCCTTATTTAATGCCTCACGGATCTTTGCTGCGTTTGTCATACGGCTGGAGATGCCCTGTTTCTGGTAGCAGCGTTTCGGGTTTTCGCCGAAGGCACATTTCATGGCAATCGGGAATTTTACGATCATGTTGTCCACGCGGGTTCCCACCGGCTTGATCGCCGCAAAGGTTCCGCCGAGGGCGTTGGAGCTGCCTGGACCAGTCGCGAAGCAGGTTACACCGGCTTTTGCCGCCATCTCCATACACGGGTCAAAAGGATTGATACCGTCAATCGCCTGTACCTGCGGAGTTACCGGGTCATTCATCTCGTTGTAGTCGTGTCCCTCGTAACCGATTCCATAACCGTCAAGACCGATATGGCAGTGCGCCTCGACGAATCCCGGATAAACATGAAGTCCGGTGGCATCGATCACCTCAGCGCCGGAAGCATCGAGTCCTTTGCCGATCTTTACGATCTTTCCGTCATTGATCAGAATATCAGCGATAAAAGTTTCTTTTGATACCGCTGTGTGAAGTGTTCCGTTCTTGATACAAATCATGGGAATTCCTCCTTTTTTCAAAGCTTTTCTTTATGATAACCGAATTACGGATGCGTTTCAAGACTTCTTTACATACAAAAGATAAAAAATAGAAAATTTTGACAATTCGGTCTTAAAAAGTGATAATCAAATCAGGAAAGGTGCAGAACATATTTGTTGTCTACATGGGCAAAAAAAGTCTGCCCGGAAAATAATGGGGCAGACTCTTAAAAATATACAAGATGTAAATGTCTTAGCTGGTTTGGATGCAGCCTAAACGTGTACTGTGCGTGAGTTTCAGCTTATGAAACAACATTCACTGGTTTCCCTTCAAGGAATCCTTTCACATTTCCAGCAAGGATGGAGACAAGTCTCTGTCTTGTCTCGAGACCTTTCCAGCCCATGTGCGGGGTGAGGATCACGTTGTCGAGAGTGTAGAGTGGGTTGTCATCTTTCGGCGGCTCGGTCTCCTGGACGTCGAGACCTGCGCCTGCGATCTGGTGGTTTTCAAGGGCTTCGATGAGTGCCGGTTCGTCGATGAGGGCGCCGCGGGAAGTGTTGATCAGGAATGCGGTCGGCTTCATGAGAGCGAGAGTTTCCTTGTTGATCATGTGGCGTGTCTGCGGAGTCAGCGGGCAGTGCAGGGAAACGTAGTCACTGTTCTTTAAGACGGTCTCAAGGTCCACATAGCGGACGCCGTCCTCGTCGGCTCTCGGTGTTCTTGTATACACGAGAATGTTCATATCGAGAGCTTTCGCGATCTTCATCACAGTCTTTCCGATATGTCCGGCACCGATGATTCCTAAGGTCTTTCCGTTTACCTCCACGTGCGGAACCTGAAGATTCTTTGTGAAGTTATCATGATTTCCATTTGCCAGCATTTTCATCTGGACCTGCATGGTGGAGCTTAAATTTAACATCATCATGACAGCGGTGTGTGCCACGCGCTCGGAGCTGTACGCCGGAATGTTGCAGACGGTGATTCCCATCTCCCTTGCGGCATCAAGGTCCAGATTGTTGTATCCGGTACCAGCCTCACAGATCAGCTTTACGGAAGCCGGAAACTTGCGGATCAGGTCATCGCTCACCGGCATCTCCTTTGTGACGATAATATCAGCTCCTTCGATGCGCTCTAAGAGCTGTTCCGGTGTGGTATCGTCGTAGACGGTCACGTCGGAAGAAAGAACGGAAAAGTCGAGATTTCCGTCGAAGTTCATTTTTTTTGCGTTTAATACAACGGTCTTATCGCTCATTGGTAGATCCCTCCTGAAAATTTTTGCCCGGTATTGCGGGACTTCCCGAATATGCCGGGGTACATTCTTTTTTTATTATATCGCTCTTTTTACGGAGTGACAATGGACATTTTGACGCTGGCGGTTTAATATATCTGTACAAAATGTTTTTCACAGCGCACGGGCATGGAGATGCACGGCTGTGGAAATATTGGAAAGCTGAGTGGAAAATTTTATGAATTTAAATGGAATCGTGAGCGCGGTCATCTGTTTTATCTGTATCGGGGCATTTCACCCGATCGTCATCAAGGTGGAATACTATCTGTCGGCGAAATGCTGGCCGTTATTTCTGGCAGCAGGAGTGACTGCGCTGGCAGTAAGTCTGGCGGTGAAAGGTCCGTACCTGTCCCTGGTATTTGGAATCCTTGGATGTTCCTGCTTTTGGAGTATCAAGGAACTTTTTGAGCAGCAGAAGCGGGTGGAACGAGGATGGTATCCGGAGAATCCGAAAAGGAAACGGTAGAATAAGACTTGCGCGGGTGCGGCTGGGGAATTATACTTAAATAGAAATCTGATCCATATTTGGCTGAGCGAAAGTCAGTAAGATATCCTTGGATGAGATTTTTCTTTAAGAACACATGAAATGGATGGAATCATATGCTTGGATTAAAACCAGTAAAACTAATGCCTGCCAGGGAGCGGGTCGCTTCGGCACTCAGGAAGGCAATTATATCGAGACAAATTAAGGAAGGCGAGACGCTGGCGCTTGAGGCGACGGCCCAGGAGCTGGGGGTGTCGATCACTCCGGTGCGGGAGGCGTTTCAGATCCTTGCGAGGGATGGACTTTTGGAACTGAAACAGAATAAAGGGGCGACCGTTTTAGGAGTTACGGAAAAGACGCTGCGGGATCACTACCAGATCCGGGCGGTGCTTGAGGGGTACGCCTGTGTGCTCTGCGTGGAGAACGGGGCGGATCTTTCAGCGCTGGAAAACTGTCTGACGGCATCGGAGGAGCTGATCGCTTCCGGGGACAGCAGCGGATATTCGAATCTGAATCAGTCGTTCCACTATGAGATCTGGAGCGCGTCCGGAAACGAG
>CAVIYT010000183.1:3376-6024 GCA_963646925.1 Paludibacteraceae bacterium | reverse complement strand
GTCACTTAACTGGTAGTTACCTGTAAAAATAGAAGAAACTTTCACCTCACTGAGTTCGATCGGAGAAAATCCGGATAAATCAATCGTCAGGGACCGACTATCCAACGGCAGCAGCGACATCTCCGCCACACCGTCTCCATCCGTAAACTCCTTCTCCTCCGGATATACAACGACCTCCTGACCGGCAACATCCATGGTCATCTGAGTAACAACGGTTCCATCAAAACTTGCGGACACATAGAAGGTATGTCCATCGATCTCCATAGAATCTTCCGGATTCATAAACCACTCATTTTCTGTCTTTCCATCGTGAGTAAACTGAACCTCATACGGGAAAAACGGGTTTTCCTCCGGAATGTTGATGGTGTAGCTGCCATCCTCCTCAAAGTACGCGTCACCGAGATCCTTTGCGAAATCTTCAGCGCTTACGACATGGACATTGAAGGAACCGGTATTGTAAATGATCTGCTCTGCAGCTTCTTCCTCCTTGACTTCAGGCTTTGTCCCGGTTTCTGGCTGAATTCCGGTCTGCTCCTCCTTCTTCGCATCACTGTCAGTAACCGTTTCTTTCGGTTCTTCCTGATTCAGCACGATATGCGGCAGTTCCGTCTCGACCTTCTGTTCCTGGATCTCCGCCGGAACCATGTTCGCCGGAAGCACCAGCGCGGCTGCCAGTACCAACGCCATGCCTTGTTTAAAGATGTGTTTTTTCATAAGTCCTCCCCTTTCTTATATATCACGCGGATAATAATCCTTGTTTATTATACAATACAATCAGATCTCCTGGTTTTTACTATCAAAATCGTTCCGGTTTTCGACAAAAAAGGCGATCATCATACTGTTGTTCAATGTTTTCACGATCACAGGTCTATCTGTAATTCTTTCCGAGATCAATCAGCTCCTGGATTGAATACAAATGACACTTTCTCAGCTCTCCATTCTTATAATCGAAATAGATCGTCCCGTCCGCTGCATCAATATCGCACAGATCCGGCAGATCTGCCAGTATCTCAAGATTCTGGTCCAATAAAAGACCATATCTCTCACCGTCTGCCCGGACATATTCCGTCAGTATGTACTCACCGGTCTCTGTCACATAGGCAAGGAAATCATCCTTCTCCAGTTCCTTTACAAACTTCCCGCTCTGCCTGTCATAAACCTTCGGAGCGCTGTGAAGTTCCGACACAAACCGGTACTTTTCCGTTGAAAATTCCTCTTCCAGATCCTGGGATGGTGCTTCCCCTTTTTCCTCCGAGATCAGAGCGCCGTCCTCCGAACTGTACGCCCGGACTGTCCCATCGTACCAGATCACATCCAGCCAGGACTTTTCTCCGTCCCTTCTAAACTGCTGGTCGTAGATCTTTTCTGCCTCCGGAAAGCTTCCTTCCGCCGCCAGCGTTCCATCGTTATCGTAGATCCGGAATCCAGCATAGCTGAAAAGCATCGCCTTTTTTCCGTCCCCCGTCACTCTGGCCTCGTCATGGGAATACTTCGCATCGTAACGCACCACACATGTATCCTCATGGGTCTCCTCCTTCATGACACGGACCTCCGGCTGGCTCCGGTTTGCCAACACCGCATACTCTATACCGAGTTCCGCAAAGCTGTATTCCTCATCGCTCTTTTCATGTACCAGGGCGTTCTCTCCCTGATCAAAGATCGAAAATCCCGGCTCGTCCGTCACGGCAAGCACATGCTGGTCCGAAACGCTGAAATTGCTGATGTTCCATGTATCTGTAAAGGCGATCTCCTTATCATCCAGCGTATCCGGATCAAACTCAGACAGAAGATTTCCCTCTGAAACCCAGATTCCGCTCTCATCCGCCTTTGCCTTCATCTGAAGGTTCGACTCCATGTCGCCGATATACGTTCCCTCGTCCACATTGACAAGTCCGAAAATGCTGTGACCGCTCTTTCCGGCGGAGAACACAAACTTATCTCCATGGAAGCCGCCCGCAAACTCCGTGTAATCCGAGTTCTCGTACACGATCAGGTCGTCCTCCGGATGTTCTGTGTCCATGACGTACAGCCCGCCATCCGAAAAGCTCACCGCCAACATGGTTCCGTCCATGTTCAGACTGAAAATTGCATTGTCAGGATCCGCGAACGAATCATTGAAGGCGGACGCCATCTGCTTTTCTCCTAAAGACCGCTCCCGCAGCAGCTGACCATCTTTCATGTCATAGAATGAGACAATATTTCTGTCCCGGTTCATCGCCGCCACAGTCTGCCCGTCCCCGGAGATTGCCAACGTCGAAGCCATTCCAGTCTTCCATATCTGCTCTCCGCTCTCAATGTCATAGAGCGAAACTCCGTCTTTTGCCGCAGCCAGAAGATGACTGTCATCGGAAAACAGCGCGTCCGCCAGCGCGGAATCCATCATCGGGCAGGTCATAAGCTGCTCTAAACTTTCCGCGTCATAGACCGCAGCCTCTGATTGGTATACAGCCGCGATCTTCTTTCCGTCCGGCGACATTTTTATCTTATAAGGAGCCGACGGAAGCTTTACAACCCCGCTCGACCGGAACTTGTCGGAGAGGTCATACACGCCAAGCGCACTTGTAAGCGCCCGCCGGGATTCCGGCAGCCACCCCGGTATCAGGATCCCTTTTTCCTCAGGAAGACCCGTGAGAGCGTCCTTGACCGCC
>CAVIYT010000183.1:0-3366 GCA_963646925.1 Paludibacteraceae bacterium | reverse complement strand
GTCGTCTGCATCCGCTTTAATCCCACAAATGTCATGGAGGCACCTGCCGCGAGAAGCAGGAGAACCACGCCGATATCCAGCCGTTTTACAGCCTTGAGTCGTCTGACCCGGGGATCCCGGTCTCTCAGATGCAGGAAATCCGAACGCATGTCCCGCGCCATCTGATATCGCAGATCCGGGTTCGGATTCATCGCCTTCCTGATGATCTTTACGACCTGCGGACTGTATTCCTTTTCGGAAAGCGATACGACCGCCTTCGCGTTCTTCGCCGGCTTTGAGCCGCTGAGAAGGTGGTACAGCGTCGCTCCGGTACTGTAAATATCAGACCTCACATCCGGCACGATCATCTTCTTCGGGGAGGAGGAAAAGCTTCTCTCTTTTCCGCTTTCCTCTTCCACCTCGGTCTCACCGGTGTCGGACTCCGCGATTGTCCTCTCAATCGTAGGTTCATCCACTTCCGTCTCGCCGTCCGCGGCGGACCATGATTCTGCCTCCGTCTCCGAGTCCCCGTGTACCGTGTCGCTGTCCGAGGAGAAATCGAGTCCGTAGTGCTCCGGTGACGCGTATCCGGCGCTGCAGCCGATCACCGCATCCTCGCCGAGGGACAAGGCGATATTAAAGTCGATGAGAACGATGTGGTTGTCCGGCGTCCGCATCAGGTTCGCCGGTTTGATATCACTGTGCACAAACCCTCTCGGCGGATCCCCGTGGGTCGGACTGTGGAGATAGTCGAGAGCGTCCAGGAGCTCCTTCGCCCACTGGATGACCTGGGGCTGCGAGAAGTGTTCTCCTCTCTTTAAAGGCCGGTCCAGGCTCTCCCCCTCGATATAGTCCATGACGGTATATACCGTATCGTTTTCCATAAAGAAATCGTATACCTTCGGGATATTCGGATGATTCAGGTTCTTTAAGACATCTGCCTCTCTTCTGAGCAGGCTCGTCTTCGTCGTGGTCCGGCGCTTGTCCGCCTTCAGGACGACCTTTTTATTCAGTCTCAGATGATCCGCAAGATATACGTTTCCTCCGCCGCCGGATCCCAGTTTTTTTATGATCCGATACGTCGATGCAATAACTTCTTCCACCTGCTGCCTCCCGCTTTGTTACTTTCTTTTTGTTTCTTTTCCATACTCTTCATCCAGCCTGCTGTTCAGCCTGATCTTTTTGATCGTGTACAGGCTTCCCAGGATCACCGCAAGACCAGCGGAACATGCGCATAGAAGAATTCCGCCGTAAAATAAATGTTCATTCAGCATTTTGCTTTTCCCTCTTCATCAGCTTGCATCTACACTATGTATCTTTTCAGTGCATCTCCGGAGGAAGTGGGCCTATAGGCTCCATAATATCGTAATACCACGCCCACAAATAATCCTTAAAAAAAATCAGAAGCAGCAATAATATAATCAGTCCTATTGCCGCGATCTTCCATCCTTTCTTCATACTCTCCTCCTCCTTTGTCCTTGACTTTTTCCTCCCGGCTCTTTAATATAAAACTGTTTTATATTTTTACTTACCCAGGAGGATTTCTCATGACCGCATATTATTTTTCCGTTCTTCTGATCTGCACGCTGATCTTCGGCAGCATCATCGGCGCTTACTTTACGACCGCCGATTACCGGATCCGCTTCGATAAGCCGCTGATCACAAAAGACTGTTACTGCCCGGAATGTGGTCACGTCTTAAGCGGTCTTCACCAGATCCCCGTGATCAGCTGGATCGCTCTCGGCGGAAAATGCCGCTACTGCGGATCAAAGATCCCGCTCCGCTACCCGCTTATTGAGTTCGGCTTCACATGTTTCTACGGGATCACATTCCTTCTGTTCTCCACACATCCGATCTTTCTCTGCGGGCTGTGGATCGCTGCCGTGACCGTTCTCCTGTTTCTCCGCTGCGGTTCCCATCTTCGTGGAACGTTAAAAGGGAGCATGATCTTCGCCGGTTACCATCTCGTTTATTCAGCCGTTTTCCTCATCATTTACGCGGCTCTTGGGCTGCTTTAACGATCTTCAGGATCTGTTTCCGGCGGCCTGATCCGAATATCTAATGGCATACCGGAAACCTAAGCGATCCGGATCAGGATTCCTGATATATTGTCCTTCTCTCCCATCTCCATAACATGCCTGATCAGATATTCTACAACCGTCCCCGCCTCTGCATCGCTCTGAATTTTCTTCCGGCTGAGCACATCACCCAGAACGTCCTCCCGCAGTTTCTTAAAAAGCCCATCGGAACCGATAAGAAACGTTTCCCCTGGTTTCAGATCCCCGCTGGACCGGTTCATCCACAATTCGTCTGATTTTCCCATAAAATTAGCCAGCAGAGTTTTCAGCTTTCCATCCCGATCGACGACCGCCACCTCATCTCTTGTGATCTGGGAAATTGCATCGTCAACCAGTATGATCTTACTGTCTCCCACATGAAATACATGGTATTTTCCATCCAGAACGACCAATAGTGACATGGTACATCCGATATCGATCCCGTTTTCTTTCCGGTAATCCCAGATCAGTTCGTTCAGCTCACGGATCGTCATATCCAGATCGTCAAGCATAGACTCCTCATCGATATTTTCCGGATAAAGATCTTCCATTCCGAGGAACCATCTCTCGATTCCTTCCCGGATCATCCCCGATGCAATCTCGCTCTGCGCAAAGCTCCCGATCCCGTCGCACACGCATCCGACCGTAAATAAGGTTCCCTTTTTTGAACTGCTCAGACAGCATGCCCGGTCCTGATTTTTCTCCCTGTAATTTCCTTTTACAGAAAGACAGCCTGCATACTTTTTCATTACCCCTGCCTTTCTCAGCACACTCGATAGATCATAAATCTCTTCTTGCACACGATCATGATCGTATCATTTCTTTTCAGAATGTGCGGAATATTTGGTGTAAGGTTCTCGCCGCTTACGATCGTGCCGTTTGAGGATCCGATATCGATGATCTGCCATTCATTTCCGCTCGGCTCGATTCTAAAATGGCGACGGCTCACAAAGGAAACCGATGCGTCAAAGTTGTAATCGGAACACGGCTCACCATTTTTGTCCATTCTTCCAATCGTCGCATGCCCTCTTCTCAGATCGATCTCCACAAATTTCGGGCATGTGCATCCGGCGCAGTCTTCCAGTCTCAGACGGATCACGCTGTTGTCCTCGATCTCTCCGTCCCCTGCGATGGCAGTGCTGTCCTCGCCATCTTCTTCCTGGATATACGGGCGGTATGCTTCAACCGGCGCCTCTCTTCTCTCTGGTGCCGGTTCCCACTTCGGAACGCTCTGTACCTCTCTCGGTGCTTCCGCTTTCTTGAAACCTGCTAAGAGGTCTTCCTCCGGCTCCTCATCTTTCTTCTTTCCTTTTAAGAAGCCAAACAGTTC
>CAVIYT010000182.1:971-5503 GCA_963646925.1 Paludibacteraceae bacterium | reverse complement strand
ATAAAGCATCGGTCTGAACTGCACTTATCTTACTGTTTCTTACTCTCCCATACAGTAAAACGTAAACTCGCCTTCCGCCAGGAGTTTCCCCGTCTCCGTCTCCATGACCTGGGATTTTGTGAAGCAGACGGTCTTTCCGCGTTTTGTGATCTTCGCGACGGCCTGGATGTTTTTTGCGCTGCTGCCGCGAAGGAAGCGGAAGGAACTGTCCAGAGTCACATATTTTCTTCCGTCATTTCTCGTCACAAGTCCCGCTGCGATCTCCGCCATAACGAACATCAGGCCGCCGTGGATGGTCTGCATGGCGTTTAGGGAGTCCCCGGTGATTTCCGCGCGGACTTCTCCGGCGTCTTCCGACAGGGCTACGGCGCGGATGTTGTTGTGGATCATGAAGGGGTTGGTCTCGTTGACGCGCTCCATCTGCTCTACATAAGTTTCTTTCTGGTAAAGTTCATTTTCCATAATATTCTCCTCCGCACTTTCTGCTTTCTGCAATTTTTGTGTATTCATTTCTCACAAGTATCGGACACTATAAATCTTCGTATCTTAAGAACCAGCTTTAACTTTTCCGGTATTAAAATTCAATTTCTTCCGGTTTGATCCTATCTTTCTCCGTAATCGGACGGATCACCTTACACGGATTTCCAGCCGCGATCACACCAGCCGGAATATCTTTCAGCACCACGCTTCCGGCCCCGATCACAGAACCTGCCCCGATGGTCACACCGCCGCAGACGACCGCGTTCGCTCCGATCCAGACTTTCTCCTCCAGGGTGATCGGCGCGGATGTTCCGATTCCCTCGGCGCGCTGGTCCGGGTCAACGGAATGTCCGGAGCATGCCAGGCAGACACCAGGAGCGATAAATGCCCCTGCGCCGATGTTTACCGGCGAAGTGTCGAGAATCACGCAGTTGTAGTTGATGATTGTGAGACCGTGAGTGTGGATATTAAATCCGTAGTCACAGCGGAAATCCGGCTCGATGAAGGTCAGCGGGTGGCATGTTCCAAAGAGTTCGTTCAAGATCTCACCGCGCTTTTCCCCCTCATCCGGCGCCGTCCGGTTATACTCCCAGCAGAGCTTCTTCGCCCGCTGCTGCTCCTTCGCCGGGGCGTTTTCGTGTCCGCTCTTGTAGGCAAGCGGCTGTTTCATTCTTTTGATTACGTTTATATTCTTTTCCAATTTAATTTCTTCCTATTCTGTTATTTCGTGCAGTTCGCCGCGTCGATGGCGATCGCCAGCATCAGCGCCATGATCTCATCCTTCGGATCCAGAATATCAAGCACATAGGTATCACCCCATTGAAACGGCTTCTTTGAAATATGGACGACTGCGCTGCATGCCTCATAGACATCATACTCCCACGCAAGGAAATCCCCCTCACACCGCCATCCATTGTAATCCAGCTCATACCTCGGCTTGAAGAATGAAAATTCCTTCTGTACACTTCCAAACTCTTTTCCATCGATCTCGATATCGAACGCCGGAAGCAGCGTGAGAAGACGCTGTTTCACCATTCCGACCTCATTCCCGGCCTTATCATACACATGAATCTGATGTCCCAGGGTGAAAAATTCCGCTTTTACAAAGTATTTCGGCTCTTCATTTTCATCATACACATCGTATGTATCGGTCCATGAGAAAACTCTCTGTTTGATCAGTAACTGCATAGCGCGCCTCCTTTCATCCTAGCCTTATATTACCTTCCAAAAACTACGCTGTCAAACATTTTCCCACAGTATTCAGGCATCCCACCCTGTCTCTGCGCAAAAAAATGCCAGAGAACCTGGCACGTTCCCTGGCATTCCCATCTAAAATTATAATACAACTTCCGCGAATCCGTCTTCGGTCTCTCGGATCTCTGTTCCGTAAGCTTTCGACATTTCTGCAAGTCGTTTGATAAAGCCGGCATGTCTTACCGGTCTCGGAAGTCCGCCCATAGACCGTGCCGTTCCAAAACCAAGCTCAACCGGCATCAGTGTAATCTTCTCCAGCCTTCCATTTTCATACTCACAAAGTGGAATCACCGTTTCGAAAGCTCTGTGATCTGTTTGAAGTCCACGCTTAAATCCGTTTGACCTCGCCGTAAACAGATCTCGCATGGTGGAATCTGAATTCAATCCATAAGCTTCATAAAACTCTTCCGGACCATATGGAATGTTCTCATTCTCCAACATAAAATCTCCCAGTGAATAGAAGATCGGACAGCCCTTATAGATTTCGATCGGTCTTAAAAGATGAGGACCTGTTCCAATCACAGTATCCGCTCCTGCATCGATACACCTATGTGCAAACTCTACCAGGAAATCATCCGGCGTCTCTTTTTCTGTTCCCTGAAGTTCGTGTGAATGGATAGCGACCGCAATAAAATCCGCCTGAAATTCTGCCTCATATATCGCTTTCTCTACCCGCTCCATATCTTTTAAATTGACCGTAGAAATCCGCTCCGGTTTTTCTCCCAGTTTGAAGGAAAGTTTTTTCATATTGAACAAGCCCGCTGGAAGTTCCGGAAGATATCCCTCTTTT
Source organism: Paludibacteraceae bacterium (assembly GCA_963646925.1). Lineage (GTDB taxonomy): Bacteria > Bacillota > Clostridia > Lachnospirales > Lachnospiraceae > Pilosibacter. The sequence goes on along the minus strand of CAVIYT010000182.1, from coordinate 2,979 downwards.
CTGAGAATATCATCTGAACCATTGATATGTGTGGAATCTGCTATCTCTTTAAGCACTTCCATCTGTTCCTTCGTCACAACATATGTCTCATTATGACGGATTCCATTGATTCCGGGTCTCCCGATCAATCTTCTGGACTGCTCTCCCGCCATAGATGGCAATTCAAAAGAGGAACATGCGCCGATCAGCGCGATTCGTCCTTTTGACGTGTCCAAATAGACCGGGGCCGCCGCCTCTGCCATATTTCTTCCGGCTCCTGCGTGCGGAATTCCCGATGCTTCCAGCGCTTCCACCGTCTTTAAAAGGCCCCAATGTGAAAAATCCAAAGAATGGTTATTCGCAAAAGACAGCATATTAAATCCCATTCTTTTTGCGTCTTCCAGAACCAGCGGATCTGCCTTCAGCCAGGAACCGCCGCCGTACTGATTTCCCCAGCTTTCTCCGCGATTGATCGTTGTCTCCAGGTTAAAATAACTCATGTCACCTTTTTTTATAAATTCTGTCAGTTCATTTAACCCGTCATAGGTATCTGGCAGTCTTCTCTGTACGAGCATATCACCAGCTGCTGTAAAGGTCATACTTTTTGCTCTCATATTTTGCCCCCCTATTCTCTCACACCTGCATTCCAGAAATGCATTCCGTTCAGCGTATTCACACCCTCAACTTTATCCGAATAACTGTAATATGTGATCTGGTGACCCATATTGATGACCGGAAGATAATCATTCCAGCAATATGCCTGTGCCTCTTCCCATATCTTCTTGGCATCATCAAGATCATCCGCATTGTTCATATCTTCCAGATATTTTGTCATAGTCTCATCCGTCATCCAGCCTGGGTATGTTGCTCCGAAGAACAATTTCTGTGTCGGCAACGGTGTCGCGCTGAATCCTGTAAAATACAAATCATACATGCTCGAATCTTTTCTGTATTCCGTAAATGTCGACCAGTCTACCGTTATGATGTCTGACGGAACATCAATCGCTTTCAATTCTTCCTGAAGCGTTACTGCCATATAATCATAATGATCCAGCGTAGAGGCCAGAATCTTTACTTTTGTTCCAGGAACATAACTGGATTCCGCCAGATACTCTTTTGCTTTTTCTACATCTTTTGTATTATAGTTCTCTGTTCCGGCATCTGTTTTCCAGAAAGTCTGTTCCTCATCCATATATTCTCCGTTGGCAACATATCCATCGGCTCCCCTTTGGGAAGTCATTAACGCGTCACAGTCAACAAGAGCATTGATCGCTTTTCTGAAATTTACATCTGCGCCCAGCCCTTCTTTTTTATTGAATACAATCGCTGTCATACCATTTTGAACTGCCAACGTCTTTACTCCGTCAATTCCTTCCATTCTCGCCTTGTCATCAGAAGGCACATTAAAGATAAAGTCGTACTGACCGGTTTCCAGTCCAGCTTCTCTTGTCGTTGTTTCAGGAACATAATCATACTCGATATATTTCGATGGAGCTGTTTTATAAGACCTCCATCCATCATCCTCCATTCCTTCCTCGCCATATGGCTGATAGTCATCAAACTTTTCAAATAAAATATACTGATCCTGCTTCCACTCTTTAAACTTATACGGACCTGTTCCAATATAATCAATCATATTTCCATTGGTGTCCTCGTTTTCACAGGCAGCGGCTGTTGTAATGTTGGCTGCCTGTGTCGCGCTCGCCATAATTGTCGGGAACAATAAGAGTGAATTTTCTGATGTGATCTTTACTGTATTTTCATCAACTTTTTCGAATCTTCCCTCGCCGACTGCTGTTTTCGCTGTACTCCAGGATTCGATCCAGCGGTTCATGGATGCCACTACATCATCCGCTGTCATTTCACTTCCATCATGGAATTTTACGCCTTTTCTGAGTACAAAAGTTATTGTTTTTTTGTCATTGCTCATCTCGTAGGATTCGCAAAGTTCCGGTACCGGCTGATAATCTGCATTTAAAGTTAAGAGCTGCTCATACAGCAAACCTCTCGTCATCACATGCGTAATGTA
>CAVIYT010000182.1:0-961 GCA_963646925.1 Paludibacteraceae bacterium | reverse complement strand
TGTAAGTACTGTTTTTATGACCATCAAGAGAAGGCGGCTGCTGAGAGATTGCAATATGAAAATTTTCTTTATATGCAGCTTCTGTTCCAGCCTCCGAAGAATTCTGTGCCTGTTCTGTTTCTACTTTACTTTCCGGTGCCGTAGATGCGGTGTTTGACTGGCAGGCTGTCAGCGCCATTGCTGCTGCCATGATGATTGTAAGTGTGCTGTGTTTTCTCATAATCTGTGCTCCTCCTTACTGTCATTTTAATAGTTTCCTATCAGTGGTGATCTTTTGTTGAACTATCATCTACTTGATTTATTAGAGATTATAATGACTTTTACAGTTTTTTTATAGTCAATTTTTCTCACAATAACTGTTCATATTACGCTTTTCGAAAATTGCCCGCAAAAAAGCGGATAAAAAGCTTCCGTTTTTTATCCGCCGAACTTTTCTGATATTCAATATGTTTTCTTCATAACGTAAAATGCAATTCCATTTAATGGAAGTTCCTGATAAAACGAGAACGTACTGCCCAACGTCTGTTCATAGATCATCAGACCCGGATATGACGAATTTTCAAGATATTCTCCATATTCTTCCATATTCAGCGCTGTTCTGTTTCCCACATTGATCAGACGGTTATAAATTCCGCCGCTGTCACGGTTAAAAATGGTTTTCTTGATTCTATAATGTCCCGGAATCATATTTTTGCAATTAATCCGGTAAGAACAGGTATAATTCTCATTTCTTATAACATCCAGCGACTCAAATGGATTCATATACCATGGATTATACAGAAGAAATGTATATACAACGGCGTTTCCTTTCTCCGCTGTACATATCATATTATTATTCATATAAACAATGTTATTCCGAAAATCATCCATGAATCTTGCGACAAAAAATAAATGTCTTTTTACTGTTTTATAATAAAACAAACTTAACCCATAGCTATATAATTCCGGCGCTATATTATTT
>CAVIYT010000181.1:0-8058 GCA_963646925.1 Paludibacteraceae bacterium | reverse complement strand
CCATTTTCATAACGTTTTGTGCCTGAGCGAAGCGAAAGGAATGGATATAATTATGAATTCTATTTCGATCACCTGGAATGGTCATTCCTGTTTTACTATTGAAAAGGACGGATTTTCCATTGTTTTTGATCCATATGGCCCGAATACGGTGCCGGGACTCGCGCCGCTCTCCCTCACCGCGGACATGGTGCTCTGCAGCCATGAGCACGGGGATCACGGATATACGGACGCGGTAACTCTTAAAGATTCCGGGGCGGAGAACCCGTTTTCCATCACAAAGATCGACACCTGGCATGACCCAGAACAGGGGGCGCTGCGCGGACCGAACAGGATCCATATTTTGGAGGCAGATGGACTCAAGATCGCTCACATGGGTGATATCGGATGTCCTCTGACCAGAGCGCAGAAAGACATGTTAAAGCATCTCGACGCGATCCTGATCCCGGTGGGCGGTTACTATACGATCGACGCAGCCCAGGCGAAAGCCATGGTAGACGACCTAGCTCCACGCGTTGTGATCCCAATGCACTACCGCTCCGACCATTTCGGCTATCCGGTGATCGGACGGCTGGAGGAATTTACGGGACTCTGCCGGAATGTGGTGGAGTACAACTCCGATACGCTGGTGCTGACGGCGGAGACCAAACCGCAGACCGCGGTTTTGAAGCTGAAATAGGAATATAACCCCGCTGCAGTCCTGCCAGTCAGGCTGCAGCATTTTTTATAACTTAAAGTTATGTGGCATATCAATACGTGCCATTTTATTTATGCCTGATCCTATGCTATAATTAGGAAAACATGAAATTCAGTTCCCCTGCGGGACTAACGATATTCACAAAAAACAGATTTTTGAAACGAGAAAGGAACATATCAATCATGGCTGAAGGAAAAATCTTCAAATTTCATAATGACCTTGATACCGATCAGATCATTGCATCCCAGTATCTGCTCTTACCGAACCTGGAAGAGATGAAAGAGCACACATTCGAGTCTCTCGACCCGGATTTTCCGAAAAAAGTAAAACCAGGCGATTTCGTAGTAGGCGGCGAGAACTTCGGCTGCGGTTCTTCCAGAGAACAGGCACCGGGCGTTTTAAAGGCACTTGGGGTTCAGGCCGTTGTCGCAAAATCTTTCGCGAGAATCTTCTACAGAAACGCTATCAACATCGGACTTCCGGTTATCGTCTGTAAAGACCTGCCGGACGAAGTAAAGACCGGCGACACCATGGAACTCTCCATGTCCGACGGAACCGCTCACGCAAATGGAAAAACTTATTCCTGCACAAAACTGCCGGAATACATGCAGAACATCTTAAATCAGGGCGGACTGATCGCTTCTTTAAACCGTGAGGAGGAATAGGACAATGGGAATGACAATCGCAGAAAAGATCATCGCAGCGGCAGCCGGTGTTGACTATGTAAAACCGGGAGATATCCATACTGTAACTTTGGACCGTATGATGAGCAACGACGGAACCACACATCTGACCGTTGACATGTACCACAATAAATTAAAACATCCGCATATTGCGGACACAAAGAAGATGGTATTCATTGTAGACCACAATGTTCCGTCTGACTGCCCGAAGACAGCGGCATCCCAGAAGAAGATGCGCGACTTCGCGAAGGAACACAATATCGATTTCTGGGAAGGAAAAGGTGTTTGCCACCAGATCATGATGGAAAATTATGTATGCCCGGGCGAGCTGATCTTCGGCGCTGACAGCCATACTTGTTCCTACGGCGCTCTCGGCGCATTCGGTACCGGTGTTGGATGTACTGACCTGCTCTACGGCATGGTGACAGGAAAATCCTGGGTTCTCGTTCCGGAGACCGTAAAATTCAATCTCATCGGAAAGCTGCCGGAAGGCGTTTACGCGAGAGACCTGATCTTAACGATCATCGGCACCATTGGTGCGAACGGCTGCAATTACCAGGTTATGGAGTTCACCGGTGAAGGCGCTAAGACATTGAGCATCAGCGAGCGTATGGTTCTCTGCAACATGGCTGTCGAGGCCGGCGCTAAGACCGGTATCTTCGAGCCGGATGAGAAAGCCATCGAGTATCTGGAAGCGCACGGAAGAAAGCCGAAGGCACTCTTTGCGAGCGATCCTGACGCTGTATACGCGAGAGAATACACCTTCGACCTCTCCAAGATCCGCCCGGTAGTTGCAAAACCAGACTTCGTTGACAACCTGGTTCCGGCTGAGGAAGTCCGCGGCGTGAAGATCGACGAGGCATTCTTAGGTTCCTGCAACAACGGACGTATTGAGGACCTGAGAGTCGGCGCTTCTATTATTAAGGGTAAGAAAGTCGCTGAAAAGGTTCGTTTCCTTGTGGTTCCGGCAAGCCAGGATATCTACCGCCAGGCATTAAAGGAAGGTCTCATCGACATCTTCATGGAAGCCGGCGCAATCGTCATGAACCCGAACTGCAGCGTATGCTGGGGAAGCTGCCAGGGCGTGATCGGTGAGAACGAAGTCCTGATCAGCACCGGTACAAGAAACTTCAAGGGCCGTGCCGGACATCCGAGTTCCAAGGTATATCTTGGATCCGCGGCGACGGTTACTGCGTCTGCTATCAAGGGTGAAATTGCGTTAGCAAGCGACCTGTAAATCATAGAAATCGAGGACAACTACCATGGAAAAAACGACCGGAAAGGTCTGGGTCCTGGGCGATGACATCGACACCGATATCATTATCCCGACCGAGTACCTTGCATTAAAAACCATTGACGATATGAAACAGTATGGATTCAGCCCGCTCCGCCCGGAGCTGGCTGCCCAGATCAAACCAGGCGACATCATCGTTGCCGGAAAGAACTTCGGCTGCGGTTCCTCCAGAGAACAGGCACCGGAGATCATCAAAGCGCTGGGAATCCAGTGCGTGATCGCGAAATCCTTCGCGAGAATTTTCTTCCGCAACTCCATCAACAACGGTCTGCTCCTCATCGAACAGCCGACACTCTACGATGACATCAAAGAGGGCGATACCGTATCCGTTGTGATGAACGAGCACATCGACTACAACGGAAAAGAGTACCCGATCGCGTCTCTTCCTGAGAATCTGATGGACATTATCCGCGCAGGCGGCCTTGTAAAGGCCATGCGCAAGCTGAACGGCTTGGACTAAACGGGAGGAAAGCGAAATGGGAAAGACTGTAATTGAGAAGATCGTTGAACATAACACCGGCAAGTCCGTAAAGCCGGGTGATATCGTGACCGTAAATGTTGACCGCGTGATGATCCACGATATCTTTATTCCGTTCGTGGCGGAGAAATTTAAAGAGATGGGCTTTGAAAAGCTCTGGGATCCGGACAAGGTCGTTCTGATCTACGACCATCTTGTTCCGGCAAGCCAGCTTGACGATACAAGACATTTCCATGTGGGTGACGAGTTTGCCGCAAAATACGGCATGACCCACGTGCACAGAAGTGACGGAATCTGCCACCAGTTAATGACAGAAGCCGGATATGTAAAACCGGGCGATATCGCATTCGGTACAGACAGCCACACAACGACTTACGGCTGTGTCGGCGCGTTCTCTTCCGGTATCGGCTACACAGAGATGGCAAGTATCTTAGGAACCGGAACCATGTGGATCCGTGTGCCGGAGACCATCAAAGTTGTCATCAACGGAAAGCTACCGGAGAACGTCATGTCCAAGGACGTAATTCTTCGTCTCATCGGCGATCTCGGCGCAGACGGCGCTACTTATAAAGCGCTGGAGTTCTCCGGAAGCGCAGTTGAGAACATGACAGTTGCAAGCCGTATGACCATCTCCAACATGGCCATCGAGGCAGGTGCGAAGTGCGCTCTGTTCACACCGGATGAGAAGACAGCGGAATACTGTGACGTGACTTTAAATGACTACCAGAAGAATCTTTACGGCGATGCGGACGCGGAATACTGCCGCATGATGAAGTACAACTCCGAGGACTTCGTTCCGGTTATGGCATGTCCGTCCCAGGTCGACAAGATCCGCAATGTCAGCGAACTCGAGGGCACAGAGATCGACCAGGTATTCATCGGTTCCTGCACAAACGGACGTCTTGAGGACCTGGCTGCGGCTGCGGAAGTCTTAAAAGGAAAGAAAGTCGCAGACTTTGTAAAGCTCATCGTGACTCCTGCCAGCAGAAAGATCTACAGACAGGCTGACGAGTTGGGCATCCTCGACACCTTAGCCGAAGCAGGCGCTATGATCACCCATCCGGGCTGCGGTCTCTGCTGCGGACGCGCAGGCGGTATCCTGACAGACGGCGAACGCGTTGTCGCAACCAACAACCGTAACTTCCTCGGACGTATGGGAACCTCTAAGGTACAGATCTACCTTGCGTCCCCGAGAACAGCGGCGGCTTGCGCGGTGGCTGGTAAGATCGTTTGTCCGGAATAAAAATATAACTCTTATAAACAATAATCCAGTACTCAGATATGCCACAACATTTTTAATGTGACCATGACTGATACTGGATTTTTGTTTGTGTAGACAATAAGTCAGGAGAGTTGGCATACCTCTTGACTTTTTCTTAAATGTTTCATATACTAAAATATAGTTCTAAATAGAACAGTTCACTTTTGAACTAGAGGTGATACACATGAAGTTTGTTGATTTTATGGCGGACAGTCGGGATTTTTATACGGATCTCATTGAACCGGTCTGCAGAAAGTATGAACTGACACAGATGGAAGTGAATATTCTGCTGTTTCTCGCCAACAATCCGGAATGCGATACGGCCGCCCAGATTGTAAAAAAGCGGGCATTCACGAAATCCCACGTCTCCATGTCTGTGCGCTCACTGGAAGAGCGCGGATACCTGATTGGAGAATACCAGGGGACTGACCGCCGGACGATCCACTTACGGCTCACAGCGGCTGCGGCACCTGCTGTTTTCGATGGAAAAAACGCCCAGAAACGGGCGGCAGAGATCATCTGTCACGGTTTTTCACCGGAAGAGCGCCGGATGCTGTTCCAGTTTATGAACCGGATCAATTCAAACATCTCAGATTACAGGAAAGAAGGAAAACTGCATGAACAACAGTAAAGAATTTCTTGGGACGGAGCCCATCGGAAAACTCCTCTTTAAGCTCGCCGTCCCGTCCGTTATCGCGCAGCTGGTCAATATGCTGTACAACATTGTCGACCGAATTTATATCGGACATATCCCGGAGAGCGGAAGTCTTGCCCTGACCGGTGTCGGCGTATGCCTGCCGATCATCATGGTAGTCTCCGCCTTTGCGGCCCTGGTTGGATCTGGCGGTGCGCCGAGATCGTCGATCTTTATGGGAAAGGATGATATGGACTCCGCAGAGAAGATCCTCGGCGGCTGCTTTACGGTCCAGATCATTATTTCCGCGATTCTGACAGCGGTCTTACTGCTGTTCAGCCGTTCCATGCTGCTGGCCTTCGGTGCCAGTGAGAACACTATCGACTATGCCGTCGATTACATGAGTATCTACGCCGTCGGAACGATCTTCGTTCAGATGACACTGGGCATGAACATGTTCATCACGGCCCAGGGGTTCTCAAAAACCAGCATGCTGACAGTAACCATCGGCGCTGTCTGCAATATTATCCTGGATCCGATCTTTATTTTCGCGCTGGGAATGGGCGTAAAGGGCGCGGCTCTCGCGACGATTATCTCCCAGGCAGTATCCTGCGGCTGGGTACTTTCTTTCCTGACCGGAAAGAAGACATTCTTACGGATCAAAAAAGAGAATTTAAAGCCGGTTCCGTCCATCGTTCTCCCGTGCCTGGCACTGGGATTCTCCACATTTGTGATGCAGTCCAGTGAGAGCGTTATCTCCGTATGCTTTAACTCTTCCCTGTTAAAATACGGCGGAGACCTGGCGGTTGGTGCCATGACGATCCTCACAAGCACGATGCAGTTCGCGATGCTGCCGCTTCAGGGAATCGGACAGGGCGCGCAGCCGATCATGAGCTACAACTACGGCGCAAGAAATGTGGATCGCATGAAGAATACATTCAAGCTTCACCTTGCGATCTCCCTGATCTACTCCACACTGTTCTGGCTTTTTGTCCAGCTCTTCCCGGCAACATTTGCGGGAATCTTCAGCGCCGATCTGGAACTCGTTTCCTTCACCGCAGGCGCGCTCCGCATCTATTGCGGCGCCATGTTCCTCTTCGGAATCCAGCTCGCCTGCCAGATGACATTCGTGGCTATCGGATACGCGGTATGCTCGATCATCGTGGCGGTTGTGCGTAAATTCGTGCTTCTGCTTCCGTTGATCTTCATCGTTCCGATGCTTGTCAGCAACAAGACCATGGGCGTCTACATGGCAGAGCCGATCGCGGACGCGATCGCGGTGACATTTACGACGATCATCTTTGCGATCCAGTTCAGGAAAGCACTAAAGAAGTTGTATAGCGTATAATGAAAAAGTGATAATCGAGTGGAAATTATTTTTTTCGAGTTCCACTCGATTATCACTCGAATGTGTTTAAAATATACTTTGTAGAACGTCCTCCGCCTGTTTTTTGAATTAAATTTTCAGCTAGCATTTTGCTAAGAGTAGTTCTAACTTGTTGCTTGGTAAAACCGCATAATTCTCTGACTGTCCCGTTGCTAATCGAATTGTTTTTTATCAAATATTCAGTAATCAAATCTTTAGCTTTTATATATTGAACAACTCTATCTCTTGTATAATCGACATCTGATTTTATTGCTGCGTACACTCTGGCTGTAAGCATATATCCTTTTCCGGCAAGTTCAATTAAACCTAGCTTCATTAGGTCGGAACAGCATTTTCGTATTTCAGCATTGGATATTTGAGCAATCCTTTGTGCTTCTGATAATTTAACAACTCTATTCTCTGCAATGTATCTTAAGATCATTAATTGAGCCAATGAAAATGTGATCTGCTTAGAATCCTGTTCATTTATAATAAATTTAACAAATTCAGGATCCTCCATGGTACTGCCTATAGTAAGCTGGACAGCATCATTAAATTCCCTATATAGTGGATATGGCTTTCCCATAGATATCATCTCTTTATAAATAATGTCCACACCTTGGCCTGTTCGCTGCACATATCTTAGGCGTTGTAATGTTTCTGCAATTAGCTTGTTTCTCGGTGATGACGGATGCGTAATGATATTATCGGCTGTGATACCCTCTAAAAATCCACCCGGATTTTCAATTATAATTTTATCAGGATAGTGTTTTACATATATTGCACCTAATTGTTGGTAGTCCCGATGAGAAAGAGCATTCAATAACGCCTCTTGAAATACCTTTGTTGAAAATTCGGCTACTTCTAATCGAAATAGACCAATTTGCACAGATGTAATTTTGTTATCATTTTGTACTTTTTCTGTAAGCCGATCTAGTACAACCGTAATGGGTTGTGTCATATCTATTCTCGCATCGTATTCCTCCAGGTTATTTTTACTGTAGTGTATATATATAACTTCTGCCTGTGGCAATAGCTTTCGAATAGAGGCATCTTTTCCAGCAAACAATAATCCCGCGATTGTGAGTTTGATCTGACCGTTACTTTCTATTACCAGTTTGAGATCTTTTAAAAATGCCATGTCATCCAGATCAGGGATAGTAGATGAAGAATCGCGTAATCGCAGTTTCTCCTTTAGCGAATATACGGCCATAAGATTAATATCGTCGGTTGAACTCTCCGCAATTATTTTTGATGAAAAATCACCAGTATTTTGAATCGAATATACGTGTCCCATTTCATCGGAATAGAACGGTTTTGAATTCTTTCCAAGTCTTTTGAGGCAGCGCCCATCTGTTGTAGTATAGGTTTTTCCATCCGCTGTTACAGTAATTGCAATTACTATTTTATCTTCGTATTTTATTTCTTTAATTTCTGTAAACATAGGGGGTCTAGTTTTATCATAAATAGCTTCGCAAATTGCCTGTAAATCATATTTACCAGTACATCCAGTAACCTCGTCATTATCTTCTACTCCAAAATACACGGTGCCGCCTTTGCAATTAGCAAATGCGATCAACTCGTCAACAGCTAAAGAAATCCGTTCTTTCATGTTTGAAGTTTTTACCCATGATTTAAACTCTATGTC
>CAVIYT010000180.1:0-3457 GCA_963646925.1 Paludibacteraceae bacterium | reverse complement strand
GAGTTTGCGGAGAAGCTGCCGGATCGGTGGAATACGGTGATCGGTGAGAATGGATCGGAGCTTTCCGGCGGAGAGCGGCAGAGACTTTCCATCGCGAGAGCGTTCTTAAAGGACGCTCCGATCCTGCTGCTGGATGAGGCGACGGCGTCGTTGGATGTGGATAATGAGACACTGATCCTGGAGGCGCTGTCGAAACTTATGAAAGACCGCACGGTGCTCATGATCGCGCACCGGATGCGAACGGTTGCGGCGGCGGATCAGATCGTTGTGCTGAAGGACGGCTGCGTGGCAGAGGCCGGAACGCCGGAAGAGCTGATGAAGAAAGAGAATGGAATTTACCGGCATATGGCGAAGATGCAGGGACTGTAGGAATTTCCCTGACAGAGATTAAAACCGAAATGTTGGCTTGCATAAGAAGAATTATGTGGGCAGATGTTTTGAGGAGGTTCTGATTAAAAAACTTTGGTAAAATAAAAAGCTGCGGCGATCTTGATGAGTTATCGTGGATCGTCGCAGTTTTTGCTTTTGAATTAAATTAAATATGAAGTCCACCAGCCGGAGCGTGTTCCCGGGATTATCAGTGTGAGACCGGACACCTCCGATACAGCTGTTATGCCGCACTCCTTCCCGGAACTGGCGGCTTCACAAGGAAAATTATAGAACTATGATAGGAAAAATGCAAGAGGCAGGGCACAGGACTTTGACTCCTGCGCCTAGTCATGCAGCGCCGCCAACTTCTCGAAATACGGCGCAAATAGTTCCTTTTCATACGCGTATCCGGCCATAAACACGCTGTCCATAAAAAGTCTCGTAATTTCAGGATCTTCTTGATCCGCAAGAATACGTTTCCACTCCGTTTTCGCACGCTGGCTAAGCTCTTCGAGTAGCCGGTTCCGGTCCTCGAAAAGACCGTCGTTGGTGCGGTTTAAGTCCTCCGGGAGGAAATCCGCGGTCCGTCCGCAGGGGGACGGGCAGGCGGCGCAGTCCGGGGAGATGATGGATTTTTGCTTGTGGATTTGCTCTATAAGGTCATTGGCAGCAGAAGCGGAGAGCGAGCCGCCCGGTGCCACGGACGCAAGGGCCGCGAAGAGGACAGGAGCGGTTCCAACTGGAATTTCCTTTGCCTCCGCGGCGCGGGAGAGTCCGATGAGGGCGCAGATGACTGCGTCCTGCTCCGGGGTTCGGCCGGAGACAGGGGTAGTTGTTGGGTGAGACATCATATAGTTACCTTCTTATGATCTAAATATTTTAAATTTAATATAGTTTCTAAAATAAACCTGCAAAATACAAAATATATAAAATATAGATAACCCAGCTTTTAAATAGCCGTAAAGGTTTACAGATAAGAAATGATTCTATTTATCAACTGTTTTGCGATTTTTTTAAAATGTTTTTTGAAAGATATTCGGTAATTATTATAAAGTTAATTGGAACGCGGTTTTATTTTAAAATTCGCCCGTCAGTTCCGATTGTATATACCTGCCACGGAATAAATTTTCCGCTTGCCATCAGCGCGTTTTTCACAGCCGCTTCAATGCCTCCGCAGCACGGAACCTCCATGCGGACAACGGTGACACTCTGAATATCGTTGAGTCTGATAATCTCCGTAAGCTTTTCGGAGTAATCTACGGAATCCAGCTTCGGACATCCGATGAGTGTCACATGTCCGTCGATGAAATCGTTGTGGAAGTTTCCATACGCGTAAGCAGTGCAGTCCGCCGCGACAAGAAGTTTCGCGCCGTCAAAATACGGGGCGCGGACTGGGGCAAGTTTGATCTGGACCGGCCACTGGGAGAGTCTGCTCTCCATGGAGACCGGCGCGGTGTGTCCCGGAATCGCTGCGTCGCGGTTTTCGGATGCGGTGGCGCGGGAGATCGTGCGGCTCATACTACCAGGACATCCGGTAAATTCCGGCTTCGGAGCCGGGGTGTCCGTCGGCGCGAGGGAGGCAGCCTTTCTTACTGCCATGTGCGCTAAAACCGCCTCGTGGTCATAAGCGGCAGCCTCCCGCTCCTCAAAGCTGATCGCGTCCGCCGGACAGGCCGGGAGACAGTTTCCGAGTCCATCACAGTAATCGTCCCGGATCAGCTTCGCCTTTCCGTCGATCATCGCGATCGCGCCTTCCTGACAGGCCGCCGCGCACGCTCCGCAGCCGTTGCATTTTTCTTCATCAATTTTTACGATCGTTCTTTTCAATTTAAGTTCCCCTTTCAGAATGAATAAATATAGTCTCACCGATTTTGGATGCGGCGTATTTGCTGCCATGCATCCGGAAAAAGTTGCCAGTGGCAGGTTTTGCAGGTGTCATGTATTGACTTTTGTAGGGGTAGTATACTACAATCATTAGTAATTGTATGTTGTATTTCCAACGAAAAATCTGAAGTGCGGCGATTTATAATAGAAAAATTACGCTGCAAGTTCACTTGCATAAGAAATTTTTTATTATAAACCGGCATAGGGCGGATGCCCGATGTTTCTTGTTTTTATGTAAATAAAAACAGGAAGACCGCACGCCAGCCAATATCAAAAAGGAGCCACATGATCGAAAAAGAAATGATCCCGGATTCCCCTCTCTTCGCGGGAATCCACCCAGAAGAAAAGGAGAGCATCCTAAAATGCCTCTCCGCAATCGAAAAGAAATACGAAAAAGGCGATGCAGTCTTTCTCGCAGGAACGGAGATCCGCTCCATGGGATTCGTCCTCTCCGGAAGTGTCGAAATTTCCAGGGACGATTTCTGGGGAAACAGGCAGGTCCTTGGACATGCGGGGAGCGGCGAACTCTTTGGCGAGGCCTATGCCTGCATGCCCGGCGAGTCGTTGATGGTAAACGTGGATGCAGCGGAGAAGAGCCGGATCCTGTTCTTAGACATCGGAAAGATCTTAAATGTCTGCACCCCGGCCTGCTCCCACCACAACCGCCTGATCCACAACCTTCTATATATTATGGCGAAGAAAAATCTTATGCTGACCCGTAAGATCGACCACATGGGACAGCGGTCTATCCGGGAAAAAGTGATGGCGTACCTGTCCTTCGAGTCGGAAAAGCAGAAGAAAAAGACCTTCGGGATTCCCTACAACCGACAGCAGCTCGCTGATTACCTTGCAGTGGACCGCAGCGCCCTGTCTGCGGAGCTGTCCAGAATGAAAAAAGACGGGCTGATCGAATTTGAGAAGAACTTTTTCACCTTATTATAACGTAATTATGGCTTCTTGCGGTCAGCGCAGCAGGTGCGCAGACTTATTGAATCGTTACATCATAACTCTATTATTATATAGAAGAAAGGAAAAAACTGTCTGACCCAATTCTGCCAGGAAAGCTAAAAGGCGGTGCGAGGATCAGAGACAGTCGTAAAAAAACATGCCGAACAGAGACGAAATCGAAGAGCGCAGGATCCGGCGGGAGCAGAGCCGGAGAAGAAGAAGGAAGCAGGAGCGGATCCGCCGCATGATCCTCGGC
>CAVIYT010000179.1:25030-32225 GCA_963646925.1 Paludibacteraceae bacterium | reverse complement strand
GGGGGATCGGTGAGAAGAAGTTTAAGAAGGTGGAGACCGGAACGACGGTAAAAGAGCTCTACGAGCTGGAAAATGAGATCAATCAGATGCAGGACAATCTCTTAAAGGCGGACGAGGCAGAGCGGGTGTTCTTCCAGAACGCGTCCCATGAACTGCGGACGCCGCTTATGTCCATCAGCGGCTATGCCCAGGGCATCCAGAGAGGTGTCTTTGAGGATGTCTCCCAGGCAGCAGGCGTAATTCTGGACGAGAGCAGCCGCCTGACGGAGGTCGTTGACGGGATCCTGACGCTGACTAGAATGGACCAGATGCGGTACCAGGTGGTGCCGGTGGAGATGGGGATCCGGGAGTACATCGAGGACCAGATCGAGCGTCTCGAGGGACTTGCGTACCAGAAAAAAATAAAGTTGGAATTTTTGCCGGGGGATGAGCATAAGATTATTTCGGATGTGATGCTGCTTGGCCGGGCGTTCTCGAACGTGACGTCGAACTGTATTCGGTACGCGAAGGAGATAGTACAGATCTCCGTGGAAGAGATCGGGGAACAGTTAAAGATCACGATCCGGGATGATGGACCGGGAATTTCAGATGCTGATCTTCCTCATCTGTTTGACCGTTTTTATAAAGGAAAGAACGGAAATCACGGGCTGGGACTTTCCATCGCGAAGCGCTCCATGGAGTACATGGGCGGCAATATTGCGGCAGAAAGTTCGCCGGAAGGTGCCATATTTACGATCATACTGCCGCAGGATTGCCGCAGCTTTGCCGTAGAAGAATGGACGGAAGTGTGATAAGATGGTAACAGTTCAGAGAGGATACATGTAGGTGCGAGGAAATCTGACATTTACAGATATCTTTGAATGAACAGAACATGGGAAAACATCCGCTTATTAAAAAAGTGGAATTGAGCGGATTTCAGATGTTTTAGGATCCTGAAAGCGTGAGCACTCAGGAATCCGTTATCAGCTTGCAGCAGAGGAGGACACAACGATGAAAAGGATTTTATTTTTATTCGGTCTTCTGGTATGTCTTGCAGGAATGCCGTTGACAGCTTTTGCGGATAATAAGACCGCGAAGCAGACCTATGAGACGGCGATCTCGGACAACTGGAAAACGATGTTAAAGAACAGTATTGCGTTAGATACGATCAATGCGGAGAACAATACCCACCTTTTAAACTGGCAGGATGTAAAGAATCCGTCGGACGAGGCGGTAAAACTGGTCGATAAGATCCAGAAGCTCCAGGCGGAGCAGGAAGAGGACCAGGAGAGCATGGATCCGTACACAAAGGCAAAAAAGACCTGTGACGCAAAGTTAAACGCGGACGGCGCGAATGCGGCTCTGGAGAACATTATCCGGATCCAGAAAGATCGTTTAAACGATCAGAAGGAACTGCAGGCGCTGTGGGAAAAGGTCGACAAACTGTTGAAGTAATTCGGAATTGATTTTTTACGAAAGAGAAAACGGCTGTGAAGTGAAAAGAAACTTCGCAGCCGTTTTTTGTGCTGTCAGGCAGCAGAAATAAGCTGTTAACTGAAGAGATTTTTGTTAAAACCATAATGCATAAAATTCAAAATGTGTAAGTTCCTTAGGTTAAGAATGAAAAATTTTTTATTTGACGTACAAAGCATAGGCTGAAATTAGTTATTGTCGGGTGTGGCAAAAATAAGGGAAAACTGACACAACAGATGTCTTAACCCTGGAAATCTGCTAAATCTGGGATATATTCCTTCAGAATCTCCGGATGATAGTTCGCGATCAGTTCCTCCGGGAAGTTCAACTCCTTTAAGAGTGTCTCCGCCCGCGCGTGATCGCCCACGGCGGTCGTAAAATGCGCGTCGCTATTCATGATAACCGGAACTTTATATTTCGCGCAGAGCGGAAGAATGATCCGGTCGTTTTCGTATGCGTGGATGCGGGAGCCGCCAGGAGTCAGGGAGGTGTTGTTCAATTCGATCATCCGGTGGTTTTTCTTTGCCGCCTGGACGACCGCCTCGTAATCCAACGGAAATTTTCCGTCATCCGGGTGTCCGAGGATCGTGACATAGGGATTTTTTAACGCTGTGATGACGGCGAAGGTATTTTCTTCCTTGGTTCCCGGCTTTAAGCAGAGGTCATGGAGGCTGGCAACGGTGTAGGATAACCGCTTTAACATCTTCTCCGACAGATCGATGGTTCCTTTATAATCCACGATATTTAACTCACAGCCGAATAAAAGGCGGACGCCTTCTAAGACCGGCGGGATCACTTTGAAGTTGCAGAATTGCATCTCCCCACAGCTTCCCGGCATAGACGGGGCGTGTTCGGTGATGCCGAGGATCGGCAGGTTCTTTAAAGCAGCGGCATGGACCATCTCCGTGATGGTTCCGTAGGCATGTCCGCTGGCGATGGTATGGGTATGCAGGTCAGCATAATCTTTCATGGTAAGTGCCTCCAAAATCTGTTTATCTGTTTCTACACCATGGATCATAAGCGTCCATGATAGCAAAAAGTGCGCTTTTCATAATCACTATGGGTTACTGTTCACGCTTTGCGTAAACAGTAACAGGATTTTTCCGATGCTTCGCATCCTAAATCGGCAAAATCCGCTCCCAGAACGTTGTCTTACGGTATTTTCGGTACCGAAAATACCTACATTCCAATATTCACTATGCACATTTTATCATAAAATTTTTGTGAAAACTATGGCAAATATTCACAGAATATGGTTAAATAGAGAAAGAAATTACGATCCATTATTGTGTCGTTTTGTGCGTCAGGCGCGCCGCAGGCATGTGGACTGGCTGGGGATACGAAATGAAATAAAAATGGAGAGTGAGAAAAGGAGAGATGACATATGGAATCCATGGACGATTACAAAGAGGAGTTAGAAGCTTCCCTTAAAAAAATTAGAGTTGGCGATGTTGTGACCGGTACTGTTATCGATGTGACAGATGACGCAGTGATCGTGGACTTAAAGACTTACGCAGACGGCGTGATCCGCAAGGAAGATCTGAGTGAAGACCCGGATTTCAATATGGCGGAGATGATCCACCCGGGCGATGAGATCACAGCGACCGTGATGGCTACAAACGACGGCGAGGGAAATATGGTCCTCTCAAAGAAAGAGGCAAACCAGGTCCTGGCGTGGGATAAGCTGAAAGCGATGATGGAAGAACGCACTGTTGTTCCGGTAAAGATCGCCGAGATCGTAAACGCAGGCGCGGTTGCTTATCTCGAGGGAATCCGCGGATTTATCCCGGCATCCCGTCTGAGCGATGAGTATGTGGAAGACCTCAAGGAATTCGACGGAAAGACCATCGAGGTAACCGTTATCACTGCCGACGAGGAGACACACCGTCTCGTATTATCCGGCCGTGAGGCAGCAAGAGAGAAAAAACAGGAAGAGACAAACAAGAAAATCGCGAAATGCGAAGTCGGCGCAGTCATGAAAGGTACGGTTGAGACCTTAAAAGATTACGGCGCATTCGTTGAGTTAGAGAATGGACTTACCGGTCTCCTTCACATTTCCCAGATCAGCACAAAGCGGATCAAACATCCGGGCGCTGTTCTGAAAGAGGGACAGGAAGTAAGAGTAAAAATTATCTCTACTGCAAACAACAAGATCAGTCTGTCCATGAAAGAACTGATCGAGGAGGAAGAGGAGAGAAAAGCTGAGGACACCTACGGTTATAAGGAAGAAGGTCAGGCAAGCACAGGTCTTGCGGATCTCTTAAAGGGTCTGAAGCTGTAGTCAGGAACGCGTGAAGACATGGTCGCATGGACGGAACGTTCCCAGCTGCAAAGAAAGGGGGCGTCAGCATGACGAAAGAGTCTGGAGGTTTTGATCAGATCGATCAGTGGAAATCAACGATGTTTTTATACAGCTCCGCGTTAAAATCCATCAACACGAAGATCGAGATCTTAAACAATGAATTTATCCAGTTATACAATTACAATCCGATCGAACATATCACTTCCCGGTTAAAGACGCCGGAGAGCATCGTGAAAAAGCTGAAGCACGATGGATGTGAAGTCACGATCGACAACATGGTGGAGCACTTAAATGACATCGCGGGAATCCGGATCATCTGTTCCTTTATGTCCGACATTTACCCAATCGCGGATATGATCGCACGACAGGCGGATATCACGGTCCTGCACGTCAAGGATTATATTAAATACCCGAAGGCGAACGGATATAAGAGTTACCATATGGTGGTGACGATCCCGGTCTATCTGTCGGAGGGAAAAAGGGATACGAAGGTGGAGATCCAGATCAGAACGATCGCCATGGATTTCTGGGCATCCCTGGAGCACAAGATCGCTTACAAATTTGAGGGAAAAGCGCCGGATTATCTGGAGCGGGAGTTAAAATCCTGTGCCGATATGGTGGATATGCTGGACATGAAGATGTTCTCCTTAAACCAGGCGATCATGGCCGTCGAGGAAGAAGAACGGCGTGTTGAGGAAGAAAAGCGCCGCGAGCGGGAAAAAGCAGAGAAAAAACAGGAAGAACTTGCAGGAAACGGTCCAACTTAGACCGTTTCCGTTCTTATTTACGTGAGCAACGAGCCAAAGTCCATGCTTGCATGAGACCTTGGCGACTGCCGCGATAATTTGAGAAGCGAAAATATAAAATTATGAGCGGATCTGCCGGGCTGAAATCTGGAGCGCAGGCAGAACGCCGGAGGAAACATGAGAGTCGTATTACAGAGAGTAAAACATGCGTCGGTCCATGTGGACGGACGGGAGACCGGGTCCATCGGTCAGGGGTTCCTGATCCTGCTCGGTGTTTCAGACACGGACGACGAGAGCATCGCGGACAAGATGGCGGACAAGATCTGCAGGCTCCGCATTTTTGAGGACGAGAACGGAAAGACGAACCGTTCGCTCCAGGATGTTGGCGGCGAGGTCCTTGTTGTGAGCCAGTTTACGCTCTATGCGGACTGCAGAAAGGGCAACCGTCCGAGCTTCACGGACGCCGGAGCGCCGGATCACGCGAACCGCCTCTATGAATATTTCATGGAGCGGTGCAGAATGCATGTGGAGAAGGTGGCGCATGGAGAGTTTGGGGCGGATATGAAGGTGGATCTGTTGAATGACGGTCCATTTACGCTGATGCTCGACAGTAAGGAGCTGCTTACAAAATAAGATATAAGACACGACAGTACAATACAGTAGTTTGAACATGTGCCCAGGCCGAAAATAGTTTACATAAAACAGAATAATTCGGCCCAGGTATCGTGAGTGGGCTGCAGTAATTTGTAAAATACACATACGGAGGTTTTTTAGCATGAACGGCAAAGATTTGGAAAAAGCACTTCTCTGGGAAGCTCCGCATATCGGAGAAAAAGCGCCGGAACAGATTCCGGAGGCGCAGGATTTCTGCGAGGGATACAAGACATTCTTAAACGAGGGAAAGACCGAGAGAGAATGCGTGAAAAAAGCGGTATCGCTCTTAAAAGATGCCGGATACAAAGAATTTGACCCGAAGGCGTCCTACAAGGCGGGCGACAAGATCTACTGGGTAAACAGAAAGAAAGCGATCATCGCTTCCACCATCGGCACAAAGGACCTGAACGAAGGACTGCGCATGAACGGTGCCCACATCGATTCCCCGCGCCTGGACTTAAAGCCGAACCCATTATTTGAAAAGGACGAGATCGCCTACTTAAAGCCGCACTACTACGGCGGAATCCGCAAATACCAGTGGGGAACCGTGCCGTTATCCATGCACGGCGTTGTCGTAAAAGCGGATGGTGAGGTCGTAGAGATCTCCATCGGTGAGAAAGAGGGCGATCCGCAGTTCTGCGTGACAGACCTTCTCCCACACCTTGCGGCGGAACAGAACGGAAGAAAGCTTGGCGAGGGCTTAAAGGGCGAGGAACTGAACATCATCATCGGCTCCATCCCGTACCATGACGGGGAGAACGAGAAGATCAAGAACCCGGCGAAGCTTCTCGCAATGAAGCTTCTGAACGAGCGCTACGGAATCACAGAAAAAGACTTCACACGGGCGGAGATCGAGATGGTCCCGGCGTACAAGGCCGTCGATATCGGACTGGACCGCGGACTCATCGGTTCCTACGGACAGGATGACCGCGTTTGCGCGTACACAGCACTGATGGCTGAGATCGCGGCGAAGAATCCGGAACACACTACATTTACGATCCTCACAGATAAAGAAGAGATCGGCTCCGTCGGAAATACGGGACTTCACTCCGACTATGTTCACCATGCGGTGGAAGACCTTGCGGAGAGCTTTGGCGCGGATGTGAAGACGGTTTTACGCCATTCCATCTGCTTATCTTCCGATGTAAACGCGGCGTATGATCCCACATTTGCAGGCGTATACGAAAGCCGGAACTCCAGTTATGTAAACAAAGGCTGCGTGCTCACAAAGTACACAGGCGCGAGAGGAAAATCCGGCAGCAGCGACGCCAGTGCGGAGACCATGGCGAAGGTCATTGGGATCATGGAAGAGACCGGCGTCTACTGGCAGACCGGCGAGCTCGGTGCCGTTGACGCAGGCGGCGGCGGAACCATCGCCCAGTTCGTGGCAATGATGGATGTGGATGTTGTGGATCTTGGCGTTCCGATCCTTTCCATGCACGCGCCGTTTGAGCTGGCTTCAAAGCTTGATGTATACAATACATATAAGGCATTCTGTGCGTTCTATAAATAAGAGAAGATGAGAAACATCCTGACGAGAATCATGATATATTTTTGTATCATGTACCCGTGCAGGATGTTTTTTCTGTCATTCATCCGAAAATGCTGTTGACGGTAGGAAGTTCAGGTACCGTAAGGAAGCGTCAGGTAGAAAAGGGAATGAATGGGAGAAAACACAGGAAATCCATGGAAATTTATAACTCTTCTCTTAAAATTCTGTGAACACTCTTTTTTTTCGCGTGGTGGTATGTTAGAATGAGTATTACGCGCGGATGCCCCGGAAAATGGGCGGGGGCGCGGGGAAAAAGAGACAGAATGGAAGGAAACAAAAACATGAAAAAAATCATAAAAGCAGGTCTCTGCGTTGCGGCAGCGGCAGTGATCGTTACAGGATGTGGAAATAAGAGCCAGAACGCGGAGAGCAGCTCCGCGTCTGAGGAGCAGGCAGCATCCGCGACAATGGAGACGGAGACAAAATCCGAGGCAGAGCTTCACGACGAGGAGAGCGTGACTCTCGGAGATTACAAGAACCTGACCTACT
>CAVIYT010000179.1:0-24982 GCA_963646925.1 Paludibacteraceae bacterium | reverse complement strand
AAGAACTCTGCGCGGAGTACCCGGTGACGATCGAGGGACGTCCGGCTCAGGAAGGTGATACTGCAAATATTGACTATTCAGGAACAAAAGATGGCGTTGCCTTTGACGGCGGAACAGCGCAGGGCTACGATCTGAAGCTCGGCAGCGGCACCTTCATCGACGGTTTCGAGGACGGCGTCATCGGCATGAACGTGGGCGATGAGAAAGACTTAAACTTAAAGTTCCCGGACAACTACGGCAGCTCTGAACTCGCAGGCCAGGAAGTCGTATTCCATGTAAAATTAAACCAGTTAAAGTCTGAGTCCGACAGCAAGGTAGATGATGATCTCGCAAAACGTTATTACAATGATGACACAGCGACTCTCGACCAGTTAAAAGAGGAAGTACGCAAAGACCTTCAGGCAGAGGCAGACAGCCAGTTCTTCAACGCGGCAGGAAGCGAACTCTTAAATGAGGTTATCAACAACTCCGAGGTTACAGCAGACCCGGATGCCGTTGATGACATGTTCAACCAGTTAAAGAGCACATACTCCAGCTACGCAAGCAGCTATGGTCTTGAGTTCGATCAGTTCCTCAGCATGTTCCTCGGAACCGATGAGGATGGACTCCGCGATACAGCAGAGAACCTTGTAAAACAGCAGCTCGTTTTAAACGCGATCCAGGATCAGGAGAATCTCTCCGCAAGCGAGGAGCAGAAAGATAAGCTCGCTGTAATGAACTACTTCAAGAACGCGGCACAGATGACTGCAACTTACGGTGAGGATTCCGCAAACCAGATCTTCGACATGGGTGCCGTTTACTACTACCTGATCGACAACTCCACATATGTAGAGGCACCGGAGACAGATGCCGAGACAACGGAGGCTGAGAACATTCTCGAAGAGAAAGAGACTGCGGCAGAGGAGAGCGAAAGCAGCTCCGCAGCAAACTAATACGGAGATCATGAAGAGAAAAGCATTATTTTTTGATATTGATGGGACGCTCTTAGTGGATGCATCAAAGGAGCTCCCGAAGAGCGCGGCGATTGCACTCACAGAGGCACGCCGCGCCGGACATCTGGTTTTTATCAATTCTGGACGAACGAGATGCCTGATGAAGGACGTTGAGGGAAAAGTGCCGGTTGACGGATACCTTTGCGGCTGCGGAACCTACATAGAGGCGGAGGGAAAAGCCTTGCTTCACAGAAAGATCTCCGCAAAGCGCCGGATGGAGCTCCAGAAGGCGATCCTCGCGTGTAAGCTCGATGGAATCTTAGAGGGACCGAAGGCATGCACGGTGCAGGTCGGCGTCTCCCACATGGACGAGATCGAACATGTGAAAAACGTGGTCTACAAGAACCAGGGATTAGCCAGCGCGGACTGGAATACGGAGCTGGTGGATTTCGATAAATTCTGCGTTCTCGCGGATAAAAACAGTGACGAGAAAGGTTTCTTGAAGATCCTGGCTCCCGATATGACAGCCATCGACCGCGGACACGGGCTCTACGAGTGTGTACCGACTGGGTACGATAAGGCGACGGCTATGGAAGTGATCTTAAAGAAATACGGGATCGCGAGAGAAGATTCCTACGCCTTTGGTGACAGTATGAATGACCTGGCGATGATCCAGTATGCCGGAAACAGCGTTATCATGGAGAAACACGCGAGAGGGCTGGAACCGTATGCGGCGTTCATCACGAAGGACGTGGAAGATGACGGAATTGCCTGGGCGTTTGAGCAGCTTCATATTATATAAGTGACAATGTTGGCGGCAGTCTTGCTTTTAGGCGGGGCTGCCGCTTTTTTCTTGCTGATGTTGGTGTTGAATGAGTTGGACTGTTTTGGGGGCATCAGGAGTATGGCAGAGCGGGTCTGTGCCAATGCGTACCGGGTGTCCTTCGAATGGTGTCGAAACTTGCGTTCAAAAACCACTTTTCAACTGTCAAAAAATGTATTATATATTTAAGAAAAAGGAAGTGGATGGAAAAGGATCTGTCCGCTGACGAGGCATAAGGGGGACGAAAACAATGAGCATGGAAAGACGTTGCAAAAGTGCTCTGGAAGAAGAAAACCAAAGGCTTCGCGAAGAGAACGACAGGCTGATGGACATTGTGGTACAGATGAAATGCACACTGAACCGTCTGGTAAAAGAGTATATTACGGAAAGTAAATAGTGAAGAAAATACCGGACTCTGATTTCTCAGGGTCCGGTATTTTCAAATAGTAGGAATGACATATTACTGCACGATTCCAGCCGTATTCACGGTCCAGATCTTGCCATTTGCGTCTTTGATGTCCTTATATCCGCGTCCAAGCTCCGGCTTCTCGGAGGATGTGGAGGAGGCGGATGCCTTCTGTACGGCACCGGTGGTTCCTACGAGGTAGGGCACGCCGTTTAAGTCGGCTGCGGCGTATCTCTGGTCGGCGGTGGCGTCCTGTCTTTTTCCGTAGACGTAGAGGATGCCGTCGCGGAGACCGTGGTAGCCCTGGCCTTTTTTGTCACCGTCGGTGTGGAAGAACCAGTTCTCAGTCTCGCCGGTCTCCTCGTTGTAGATCGCCTGTTTTCCGGTCTTTACGATACCGTCCTCGCCGAAGTAGAAGTTTGCGATTTCATCGTTGGCAACGTTCACGACCTGTCTGCCGGTTTGCATGATGCCGAGATCACTGAAGGCGTACTTTTTCGCATTGATGGTGAACAGGGAATTCCCCTTTTTCTCGGAAACGTATGGCTTTCCAGCTTTAAAGTAGAAAGTGTAGACCTCATCCGCAGCGTGGATCCCGGAAATGCCCTCGATAGAGTGGAAACCTTCGGCGCGCTTTCCGTCACCGGCTGCCCCGTAGTACTGGTAGTCGGTGATCTTCGGGGACGCGGCGTTGCTGTCTGTCGCGTCAGACTCGGACGGCATCGGAACCCAGCCGGTCTGCATCTTTCCGTCGATGAAGGTGTAGTAGCTTCCGTCGATCTTCTTATCGTACTGTGTCTCCACCATCTTTCCGTCGGAGTTAAAGTAGTACCAGCTCTCGGAAGAACCAGGCGCGTGGCTGTTTTCCTCTAAGCGGATCCATCCTGTCCGCATGGAACCGTCTTTTTCTGTCCCGAGGTAGTAGGTTGCCCCGTCGATCTTTGTCTTTCCGGTCGCCATGTGGCCGGACTCATCGAAATAGTACCACTTGGAATCGAATTTCACCCACTTGGAAACGGCGGATTTTCCGTCCTTATCGAAATAGTACCAGAAGGTGTCCGGTGTCTCCGGGGAGTCCGGATCTTCCTCATTCTTGAGTTCCACCCATGCGCTTGTGACCATCTTTCCCTCGTCATCCACATAGTAATCGTCGATCTTCGCATTTGTGACGATCTGTCCATCCTCACCGAGGTAGAACCAATCTTCGCCGCGCTTTCTCCAGGCATCGGTCGTGAGATACCCGTCCTCGTCGTAGTAGACCTTCGCGTCGCCCTCTGTCACCCAGCCGTAGGATGACGCGTAGACCGGCAGACCGGAGATCATGGTCATAATAGCTGTTGCGGATAAGACCGCAGCAATCTTTGTCTGTTTTTTCATAATCGTTTTCTCTCCTTTTTTGATATGAAAATTGAAATCTTTTGTCGTGGTGTTTTTGTTTACCGGCTGATTATAACAGGATGCCAAGGGCGAATTCCAGTGTGGGTTCTTGGCATATCTGGAACGCCGTGGAAAGCGTTTCATGGGATGGAAAATGCGGAAAATAAAGGCGGAGAGCGCCGCCGGGGAAGACCTGCGAAAACCTTACAAAAATATGATGTACTGGACTGTATGCGGTCCGCATGGTATAATCGAGAAAGGTAGTTTTGGCGAAGATTCGCATATTCGAAATTTGTCAATTTGAGAGAGGAGAAGGTTTCACTTATGAGAATGAAAGTTTCTGATTATATCGCCCAGAAGCTGGTGGATGAGGGAATCACCGACGCGTTTATGGTAACAGGCGGTGGCGCGATGCACTTAGATGACGGTCTTGGACACCAGCCTGGACTTCACTGCTATTTTAACCATCACGAGCAGGCATGTGCCATCGCGGCGGAGGCCTACGCGAGAATCCACAACAAGATCGCGGCTCTCTGCGTGACAACAGGTCCTGGCGGAACAAACGCCATCACCGGCGTTGTCGGCGGCTGGCTTGACTCGATTCCGATGCTCGTCTTATCTGGACAGGTCCGTTATGACACGACGGCTCACAGCACAGGACTGGGGATCCGTGCCCTGGGCGATCAGGAATTTGAGATCACAAAGGCTATCGACTGCATGACGAAGTACAGTGAGATGGTTCTGGACCCGATGCGGATCCGCTTCTGCCTGGAGAAAGCGCTTTACCTTGCGCAGACAGGAAGACCGGGTCCTTGCTGGCTTGATATTCCGTTAAATGTCCAGGGCGCGTATATCGAGACGGAAGCACTTCTCGGATTTGATAAGGACGATTACGAGGCAGGCGGAACCGGCTGGTCCGGTCATGGAACAGGATGTTCCGGATGCACGGTCTGCATGATGAATAAGATCGAAGGGAAACCGGCGATGATCCCGTCCGATGTGAGCGGACAAGGCGAGAAGCGCGTGAAACTGCCGGCACCTGTGACAGTAGAACAGGCCCGCGAGATCTTAAAGAAAGTCCGCGAGGCAAAGCGCCCGGTGATCAACGCCGGAAACGGAATCCGGATCGGCAAGGCCTTCGATGTCTTCACGAGAGTCGTAAAGAAGCTTGGAATTCCGGTAGTTACCGGCTGGAACAGCATCGACTGCATGTATGACACGGATCCGCTTTACGTTGGACGTGCCGGACACATGGGCGACCGCGCCGGAAACTTCGCGGTGCAGAACAGCGATCTTTTCTTATCATTAGGAAGCCGTCTCTCCATCCGCCAGGTGGGCTACAACTACCCGACATGGGCGAGAGAGGCATATGTGATCTACAATGATATCGACGCGGAAGAGTTAAAGAAACCGACGGTCCATGTTGACATGCCGGTCCATGCGGATGTAAAAGACCTTCTCGAAAAGCTGGAACTCGTTCTCGACGAGGAAGAGTTCGATCCGAACGGCGGCGCGAAGGACAAGGAAGCCGTAGACTGGTGGATCAAGCGCTGCCAGGAATGGAAAGAGAAATATCCGGTAGTTCTTCCGAAGCACTATGAGGCTGGGGATGACGAACCGGCGAACGTATACGCGGCGATCAAGGAGATCAGCAAGCGCATTGAGGAAGACCAGATCACCGTTGTGGGCAACGGCTCCGCGTGCGTGGTAGGCGGACATGCCTATGAGATGAAGAAAGGACAGCGGTTTATCAGCAACTCCGCGATCGCTTCCATGGGTTACGACCTCCCGGCAGCTATCGGCGTATGGGTGGCTGACCACACGAAGGACGTGATCCTCGTTACCGGAGACGGCAGTATCCAGATGAATATCCAGGAACTCCAGACCATCGTTCACCATCATATGGGAATCAAGATCTTCCTGATTAATAACGGTGGCTACCACTCTATCCGCCAGACCCAGAAGACCCACTTCCATGAGCCACTTATCGGAATCGGCGTGGACAGCCATGACTTGAGCTTCCCGGATATGGAGAAACTTGCCTGGGCTTACGGCTATCCGTATGTGGCTGCGCATCACAACAGCGAGCTGGGAGAGGCTGTGGAGAAGACACTGGCTACGGACGGTCCGGTGATCTGTGAGATCTTCGTGGACATGAAGCAGGGATTTGAGCCGAAAGCATCCGCGAAGATGCTGCCGGACGGAACCATGGTATCTGTACCGCTGGAGGATCTTGCGCCGTTCCTTCCGGAGGAAGAATTAAAAGAGAATATGATTATTCCGTTGGTGGAAAATAAATAAAAATCAGAAGGTTCAGTGTGATTGTTGCATGGAAGTTAGAAGAAAATATAGGCTGGTAAAAATAAGGTCTATTGATTCTATCGTGTACAATATACTGGCATCCAGGATTAAGATGGATGATTGATTTAAAGTTAGTTGAGGAAAGGGGCAGCAGAATATGAATATCATCATGACAGGTTCGACGAGCTTTGTCGGCGCGGCGACGGTGCGGGAACTCTTAAGGAGAGGACACACGGTGACCGCCATTGTGCGCCCCGCATCCTCAAAACTCGGAACGATCCTTGAGGGAAACGAGGAGGCGCTTTTAACGGGACGCCTTCTCGTGACCGAGAACGATCTCTCCGAGCCGGAAAAACTTTTAGAGAAGGTCACAAAACCGCAGGACGTGTTCTGCCATTTCGGCTGGGGCGGATCCGGAAGCGCGTCGAGAACCGACAAGGCGCTTCAGGAGAAGAATATGGAAGTTTCTCTGGAGACGATCCTGGCCGCGAAAGCTCTTGGATGCGAAAAGTTCCTGTTTTCCGGCTCCCAGGCGGAGTACGGAATGCACAAAGACCTGATCACGGAGGACACGGTCTGTGAGCCGAAATCCCTCTACGGTGAGGCAAAGCTTGCCATGCGGGAAAAGGGAGAAAAGCTCTGCGAGGAACTTGGACTGCGGTATATTCATGCCAGAATTTTCAGCGCATACGGCCCTGGAGACCATCCGTGGACGTTGGTGGAATCCTGCCTGGACACGTTTTTAAATAATAAGGAAATGTCTCTCGGTGCCTGCACCCAGAAGTGGAATTTCCTCTACATCGATGATCTGGCGAGAGGAATGGTGGCGCTCTGTGAAGCACCGGAGAGCGCGTTTGAGGGACTTAAAAATCCGGTCTTTAACTTCGGAGGCGATGAGACGAAGGTGTTAAAAGAATTCGTGGAGGAGATCCACGAACTCTGCGGCGGACAGGGCGTAAGCCAGTACAACACCCGCGGGGAGAACGCGGAGGGACTGATCAATCTGATGCCGTCGATTGAAAAGCTGAAGACAGTGACGGGGTGGAAGCCGGAAGTTGATTTTAAGACCGGAATCAGCAGAATGATCGCGCTCAGAAAGAGAACCATTTAACTGAGCAAGAAAGCAATTCTGGAGCGGCAGAGAGAGCAGTAGTCAGTTGAAAGGCAGACCGATCGCAGACTGAGAAAAAATGCCGCGAAATACGTCGAGTATTGACAAAACAGAAAAAATGGTTACAATGATAAAAGTTAAAGATTAGGCAACAATTTAGAAAAAAAGTTCAGCAGACCGGCATCCGCAGTGCTGCTGTAAGAAACTGAAAAGGCACCGAATAGGTACCGGTCAGGTAATATTTAAGGAAGAAGAAAATATAACATGAAAAAAATCAGCGTTTTGATTCCATGCTATAACGAAGAAGAGAATGTCGTTCCGATCAGCGAAGCTGTCATCGGCATCATCACAAAAGAGCTGCCGCAGTACGACTACGAGCTGGTATTTATCGACAACGACTCTACCGATAAGACGAGAGACCTGCTCCGTATGCTCTGCGCGAAGAACCCGAAGATCAAGGCGATCTTCAACGCGAGAAACTTCGGACAGTTCAATTCTCCATATTATGGAATCCTTCAGGTAACCGGCGACTGCGTCATCTCCATGGTGGCGGATTTCCAGGATCCGGTGGAACTGATTCCGAAGTATGTCCACGAATGGGAGAACGGATATAAGATCGTTATCGGAATCAAGACGAGCAGCAAAGAAAACCCGATTATGTACTGGTTAAGAAGCTGCTACTACAAACTGATCCGCAAATTGTCCGATGTAGAGCAGATCGAGCACTTCACAGGTTCCGGACTCTACGACAGACAGTTCATCGAGGTTTTAAGAAACTTAAACGACCCGACCCCGTTCCTTCGCGGAATCGTTGCGGAGTTAGGATTTAAGAGAAAAGAGATTCCGTATGAGCAGCCGAAGCGCCGCGCGGGAAAGACCCACAATAACTTCTATAAATTATATGATGCGGCGATGTTGAGCTTCACATCCTACACGAAGGCGGGACTGCGCCTGGCGACATTCTTCGGTGCCTTCTGCGGCGGGGTGAGCTTTGTTGTAGCTGTCGTATATCTGATCATGAAACTCCTCTACTGGGACCGTTTCGCGGCAGGTATGGCGCCGCTTCTCATCGGCATGTGTTTTCTGGGATCTGTCCAGATCTTCTTTATCGGCCTGCTCGGCGAGTACATTATGAGCATCAACACCCGTGTGATGCACCGCCCGCTTGTTGTCGAGGAAGAGCGCATCAATTTTGACACACCGGCTGAGGCACAGGAGGAAGTATGAAATACAGTGTTGAAGTGATGAGAGTCCGGGAACAGACGATCCAGTTGAACGGCTGGGCCGTTGAGAGTGATCCGGATTCCGTGATCACATACCGGGTCGAGGACGAGGCAGGAAATCCTGTTGAGGCGAAGATCGTTCCGACGAGAAGAGACGACGTGAGCCAGATCTATTATAAGAAGATCATCGACCGTGATCTTGGCTTCGATATCCGTTTCCCGTATGAACATGGAAAGAACTATTTCTTTGTGATCTGCGGTGAGAAGAAGACGACCCGCGTGAAATACAGCGATATGACGATCCGCAAGAAGACAGGGGCGGCAAACCGCAAGGTCCAGAAGCTGATGAACCTGATGAACATGGAGACCGTCCATGTTGCCTGGGACTTCTTAAAGGAGAACGGCTTGAAGGCCCTGATCTTAAAGTCCAAGCACAAGCTCCAGGGAATCGATGACGATTACGACTATGCCGAGTGGTGGAATCTGACGAAACCGTCGGAGGAAGAGCTGGAAGCGCAGAAAAAAGAAACATTTGCCTACATGCCGAAGTTTTCCATCGTGATTCCGGTCTATAAGACTCCGGAGAAGTTCTTGAAGGAAATGCTGGACTCCATCGTGGAGCAGACCTACGCAAACTGGGAACTCTGCATTGTGGACGGAAGTCCTGCGGGCGAGAGCGTGGAGAATGTCTTAAAGAAGTACGCGGAGAAAGATTCCAGGATCCGCTGTAAGGTTCTGGGGGAAAACCGCGGTATTTCCGGAAATACGAACGCCGCTCTCGAGATGGCGGAAGGCGATTTTGTTGTCCTTGCGGACCATGACGACCGCCTGACACCGAACGCTCTCTTTGAGTGCGCGAAAAAACTGAACGAGAATGAAAACTGCGATGTCCTCTATTCTGATGAGGACAAGCTGGACATGGATGGGGATGAACTGTTTGACCCGCATTTCAAGCCGGATTTCAACCCGGATCTCTTGACGAGCGTCAACTATATCTGCCATCTGTTTGTGGTGAAAAAAGAACTGCTTGATCAGGTCGGCGGTTTCCGGGCGGAGTATGACGGTGCCCAGGACTACGACTTTATTTTCCGGTGCACGGAGAACGCGAAGCAGATCTGCCATATCCCGAAGGTGCTGTACCACTGGCGCTGCCACCCGAACTCCACAGCCAGCAACCCGGAGAGCAAGCTTTACGCTTTCACAGCCGGTTCCCGCGCCATCATGGACCACTACAAGAGAGTGGGCATCGAGGCAGAGAAGGTGGAAAAGGGCGTGGATTACGGGATCTACCACACCACATTTAAGATCAAAGGTGATCCGCTTGTGTCCGTAATTATCCCGAACAAGGACCACACCGTGGACCTGGACAACTGCATCCGGCCGATGCTGACCGAGGGAACCTACAAGAACCTGGAGTTCGTCATCGTGGAGAACAACAGTACGGAACAGGCGACCTGGGACTACTATGAAAAGATCCAGAAGGAATTCCCGAATGTGCATGTCGTGCGCTGGGAGAGAGAGTTCAACTACTCAGCGATCAACAACTTCGGCGTACAGCACGCCAAGGGCGAGTACCTTCTGTTTATGAACAACGATATCGAGCTCATCGCGAAGAATTTCGTGGAGGAGATGCTGGGATTTGTCCAGAGAGAGGACGTGGGAATCGCCGGAGCGAGACTGCTCTACGAGGATGACACGATCCAGCATGCCGGTGTTGTCATCGGTTTCGGCGGCATTGCTGGCCACACCTTCATCGGACTTCATAAATCCGAGAACAGTTATTTCAACCGCGCGATGTGTGCCCAGGATTACAGTGCCGTCACAGC
Organism: Paludibacteraceae bacterium; assembly: GCA_963646925.1. Lineage (GTDB taxonomy): Bacteria > Bacillota > Clostridia > Lachnospirales > Lachnospiraceae > Pilosibacter. Next base: position 14,983 of record CAVIYT010000179.1, on the reverse strand, counting down.
GGCCTGCATGATGAGCAAGCGCTCCGTATTTGACGCTGTGGGCGGATTTACGGAAGAACTTGCGGTGGCTTTCAACGATATCGATTACTGCATGAAAGTACGAAAACTCGGAAAGCTCGTGGTCTACGCGCCGTACGCGGTGCTTCACCACTATGAGTCTAAGTCCCGCGGTCTTGAGGACACGCCTGAGAAAGTAGCGAGATTCAACCGTGAGATCGCCACATTCGCGAAGCGCTGGCCGGAGATCTTGAGGGACGGCGATCCGTACTATAATCCGAACCTGACACTCCGGAAATCAAATTTTGCGCTGCGTGACCTGAAAAAGGAAAAAATCGGGGAACCATATAAGCTGGAGGTACCGTTAGACGAATGAAGACAACGATCATAATTCCGAATTACAACGGACTCTCGTTTATGGAACCGTGCTTTGAGGCACTGGAAAAGCAGACGACGAAGGATTTTAAGATCCTGGTGGTCGATAATGGTTCCACGGACGGAAGTGTGGAATGGCTGAAGGAGCGGGAGATCCCATCGATCTTCCTTCTGGAGAATACAGGATTTTCCGGCGCGGTAAACGTGGGGATCAAGGCGGCGGATACGCCCTATGTGATCCTCTTAAATAACGATACGAAGGTGGCACCGCGCTATGTCGAGGCGTTGGAGCGTGCCATGGACCGGTCGGAAAAGATCTTTTCCGTCAGCAGCAAGATGATCCAGATGTACCATCCGGACCTCATGGATGACGCCGGTGACATGTACAGTGTTCTCGGCTGGGCATTCCAGCGGGGCGTCGGACGTCCGGAAAAGTTCTATAAGAAGAGCTGCCGCGTCTTCACGGCATGTGCCGGCGCGGCGATCTACCGCAGGGAAGTATTTGAGACCATCGGATACTTCGACGAGATGCACTTCGCGTATCTGGAGGACATCGATGTGGGATACCGGGCGAAGCTTTACGGATATGACAATGTGTTCTGCCCGGAAGCTGTGGTGTACCATGTGGGAAGCGGAACGAGCGGATCGAAATATAATTCCTTTAAGGTGAAGCTTGCCGCAAGGAATAATGTGTATCTGAATTACAAAAATATGCGCGCATGGCAGTTAATTCTAAATTCCCCGTGTCTTCTCGCGGGAACATTTGTAAAGTTCCTGTTCTTTAAGAAAATGGGATTCGGAAAGGACTATGTATCCGGCTTTCTTGAGGGAATCAGGACATTGAAGAGCTGTAACCGCGTTCCTTCCTTTAAGGGAAGATTACGGCGGGAGATCGGGATCCAGCTTGAGCTGATCGCCGGAACCGCAGTCTATATTTATGAGTTTTCCAGGAGACAGGCGACAAAACTTGGCACCAAAGCCTGAAACTTGCGCCGGATGCTGTGCGGCTGGTTCAGCGCGGATATGCTGAACCGCTGCCTTTGTGCAAGATAAACGAATAATTTACAGAAATCTCAGATTTTCTTAAGAAAACGTTTATTTCCAAATAGGTAAATTTTATGTATACTATGTATGCATATTTTACGATGGCGGTACTATGTCCGGCGGGAGTGACCTGAAAAGGCAGTCTGCCGGGACGTGGTATGGTTGAAAATACCTGCCGGGAGGAATGGCTGGCGCAGCGGTGCATGCGCTAACCGTGGAAAGGATCCTGACCGGCATGTTCCTTGGAAAACAGGGTGAAAATTATATGATCAAAGATAATCAGAAGAGCCTCAACCGTTTTCACGTTGTGCTTGACGCCTTCGTGACAGCGTTCTCCTATCTGCTTGCGTGGTTTATCGTAATCGGAAGCGGATGGGCGAACCTGCTCGGAAAACGGACACTTGAGGTCGGTTTTTATTTTGGTGCGTTGCTCGTTATCATTCCGGCGTATCTGCTTTTGTACACCTTCTTTGGACTGTACACCCCGAAGCGTGTGCTCGGGCGCAGAAATGAGTTCGGAAAGATCTTCAAGGCGAACACGATCGGACTTCTTATCTTCGGTCTGGTCCTGTACTTCGGACGAAAAGAGCCGCATCTCTACAACTTCTCCCAGAGACTGGTCGTATATTTCTATGTATTAAACGTAGTGTTTATGACCATCGAGCGGAATGGGATCCGGATTGTGCTCCGGTCCATGCGCTCGAAGGGATACAATCAGAAACATATCCTTTTAGTCGGTTATTCTTCCGCAGCGGAAGGATTTATCGACCGGGTAAACAAGAATCCGGAATGGGGGTACACGATCCGCGGAATCATCGATGATACGAAGGAGCGCGGAAGTGAGTATAAGGGAGTGAAGGTCATCGGCTGCGTCGAAGACCTTGATTATATTTTAGAGCAGAACAGCCTCGATGAGATCGCTGTCACACTGAGCTTAGGCGAGTATGAAAAACTCCGCCATATCGTGGCTCTCTGTGAGAAATCCGGCGTGCATACAAAATTTATCCCGGATTACGGAAACATTATCCCGACGATCCCGTATATGGAAGATCTTCAGGGACTTCCTGTGATCCATATCCGCCGCGTTCCGTTAAATGATCCGGTGAACGCGATGGCAAAGAGAGCCGTGGATATCGTGGGCGCGATCGTGGGAATTATTCTCTTCTCACCGATCATGCTGGTCGTGGCGTTGCTGATCAAACTGACATCTCCGGGACCGATCATTTTCTGTCAGGAACGTGTCGGACTTCACAACCGGCCGTTTAAGATGTATAAATTCCGTTCCATGACGGTTCAGGATCCGAGTAAGGAAAAGAGCCGCTGGACGACAAAGGGAGATGCCCGTGTAACTCTCATCGGAAAAATTATCCGCCGTACAAGCATCGACGAGGTGCCGCAGTTCTTCAATATCCTCATGGGTGATATGAGTCTTGTGGGACCGAGACCGGAACGGCCATTTTTCGTTGAAAAATTTAAGGAAGAAATCCCGCGATATATGATCAAGCACCAGGTTCGTCCGGGCCTTACCGGTTGGGCACAGGTGAATGGTTACCGTGGAGATACCTCGATCATTAAGCGGATCGAGCACGATCTCTATTATATCGAGAACTGGACGCTTGGTCTTGACTTCAAGATCATGTTCTTAACGGTTTTCAAGGGATTCATCAATAAAAACGCTTACTAAGACGAGGACAAATGACATGAATTATGAAGACGAATTAGACCGTTCCCGCGCCAGAAAGAGCAGACGGCGTGAGAGCGAGAGTGAGACGTCCGCAAAACGCCACACTCACAAGACGGAAGACCTGTATTCCATGAGCACTGATCCGAACAGCCGGGCGGGACGCGCAGCGGCAAAGAGCCATGGGACAGCTTCCCACAACCACAGAAGACGGAAAAACGGAAACAAGAAGAAAAAGATCATCATCGGCGTTCTGATTGCCCTGATCGTTCTGGTTCTCGGCTTTGCCGGAGCTGTTTACGCTTACATCCAGCACAACTTCGGAAAGATGAACGGACAGAACGAGTTTGATGTTTCGGATGTTCAGAACGAAAATATCTCCCTGGAAATGAGAGATAAGATGGAAAAGGGATACTGGACCATCGCGGTCTTCGGTCTTGACTCCCGTGACAGCTCCACAGGAAAGGGAAACCAGTCCGACGTTATCATGATCGTAAACTTAAACCGCGAGACCGGTGAGATCAAGCTGGCGTCCGTATTCCGTGATACTTACCTGAATGTGAGCGACAAGAACACATACAACAAGATCAACGCGGCATACGCCCTTGGCGGTCCGGAGCAGGCGGTAAAAGCCCTGAACAAGAACCTGGACCTCAATATCACCCACTATGTGGCATTCAACTGGAAAGCGGTCGCGACAGCGATCAATATCCTCGGCGGTGTCGATATTGATATCAGTAAATCTGAGTTTTATTACATCAACGCGTTCATCACAGAGACTGTAAAAGGTACCGGAATCGGCTCCGTACAGTTAAAGAGCGCAGGTGTGAACCACTTAGACGGCGTACAGGCCGTTGCTTACGGACGTCTTCGTCTGATGGACAGTGACTACGCGCGTACCGAGCGCCAGAGACTGATCATCCAGAAGGCATTCGAGAAGGCGAAGAAGGCAGATTTCGCTACACTGAACAGCCTTATCGGAAATATGTCCGCAATGTGCGCGACAAACATCAACATGAATGACCTTCTTCCGATGGCGAAGAATATCACGAAGTATCATCTCGGCGAGACCACCGGATTCCCGGCAGCCCGCGGAGAGCAGAAGATAAAGATCGGCAAGAACAACTTATCCTGCGTTATCCCGCAGACACTTGTAAGCAACGTTACAAGTCTCCACAACTTCCTCTATGGTGAGGAGAACTACACACCGTCCAGCACCGTCCAGACGATCAGCAAGAAGATCGCTGAGCTTACAGGGCTGAATAAAGCCGGCAAGGAGATCGACCACGTAGCGACCGACCAGGGCTATGTCCCGAAGGGAGCGACGGAGACCACGACACTTTCCGCTGAGGAGGAGAGCAAGAAGGAGAGCCAGGAAGAGTCCCAGATGGAGTCCATGCTCGACGAGTCCAAGAAGGAATCGGAGAGCGAGAAGGAGATCGAGACTGGTCCTGACGGAAAGCCGCTCGAGACATCTTCCGGAAGCCATGAGTCCAGTACAGCTTATGAGACAGATGCCAACGGAAATGTGATCGTAAAACCGACAGAGAGCCACGCAGTGAGCCCGACGGATGAGGCGGAGACCTCCACAGAGGAGTTCCGCCCGTCAAACCCGCAGGAGACCACAGCGGAGACCCCGGTAGGACCTGGATATGAAAAGTCCACAGAGGTTCCGGAGGCGACAACAAGTGCCGGTCCGGCATCCCAGACGGAAGCACAGAGTTCTGTGACGGTTCCGGGCGGAACCGTTGCGCCGGAAGGTCCGGGAGCCGGAGTCTAGGAAGAAAAACCAGACAAAAAGGTTATAAAGGAAATATAGGATTTTAAGGATCAAGACGCATCATTTGATTTGGAAGAAATATTCCAGACGATCAGATGGTGCGTCTTTTTTGCGTCCGGCACAGTGGAAAGGTTTTACCCGGCTATATTTTTAAACAAAAATCCGAATTTACATTTTACATAGATTATACAAACTAGTTACTGATTCATGGTTTTTGCTTTTTTTGTTTCGTGATAAAAATAATACTGTACAGAGAAAAAGAAAACAAAACAAAAACAAAGACCTTTTGAGGAGGAAAAAATCAATTATGAAAACAAGAAGAGTAGCAGCACTTGCAGGTGCAGGAGTTTTAGCAGTCAGTATGATGACAGGATGCGGAAGCAGCAATACAGCATCCACAACAGCAGCAGCAACCACAGCGGCGGAGACAACAACAGGAACTGTAGCAGAGACAACAGCAGCAGAAGCCAAAGCAGATCTCACAGGATCTATCACAGCAGCAGGTTCTTCCGCATTAAAACCGTTAGTTGATGACGCGGCAGACATGTTTATCGAGAAATATCCGGATGTTTCCATCACAATCGACGCAGGCGGATCCGGAGAGGGCTTAAAGCAGGTTTCCGAGGGAACCGTAAATATCGGTAACTCCGATGTTGAGGCATCCGCAAAGCTTGACGAGGCACAGGCAAAAGAGCTTGTTGACCATCAGGTATGCGTAGTCACAATGGCTCCGATCGTAAACAACGATGTAAAAGAAGGCGGCGTTGAGGATCTTACAAAGGAACAGCTCATCGACATCTTCACAGGAAAGACGACAAACTGGAAAGAAGTTGGCGGACCGGATGAGAGCATCGTCCTTGTAACAAGACCGACATCCTCCGGTACAAGAGCAACATTCCAGAAATACGCTCTTGACGGAAACGAGGAAGCTTCCAACACATCCATGGAAACAGATGATTCCGGTGTTCTTCTTCAGAACGTAAAAGACACAAAGGGCGCGATCGGATATGTAGCACTTTCCTACCTGACAGGTGATGCAGGAGTTGCAACCGTAGCGATCGACGGCGCAGAGCCGACACTTGAAAATACATACGCAGGAACTTACCCGGTATGGACATTCGAGCATATGTACACAAAGGGTGAGCCGGACGAGGTCGTAAGCGCATTCCTTGACTACATCATGTCCGACGAGTACGGCGCAAAGATGGAATCCTTAGGATACGGCGTATCTTCCAAGATGACAAGTACAGAACACTAATCAAGACTGGGCAGCGAGCCATGATCCGACCGGATAAAAGCAAAAAGGACATGGACAAAACGGTTGCAAAAAAGGGGCGGGGCAGAAGAATCTGGCCCGCCCTAAATATTCGATGACTTATTTCTCAGCCGGTGAAGACCGGCTGGATCAACAGATATAAATTTGCTTCGGAAATCGGAAGCAGGAGGACTTATGAAGAATGGTAAAGAAAAAAGCATGTTCGTCAGGGAGTACCTGTGGCGGGATCTGATGACCGTCTGCGGTATGTTTGTAATCCTTCTGACGATCGTGATCGGCGCGTTCCTTGTATACAAGGGATCAGCCACATTCCTGGTCTATAAACATTCTTTCCTGGAATTTTTAGGATCTGCGGAGTGGGCACCTGAGGACAATATGGCAGGCGGCGGCAGCATCGGCGCGTTGATCTTCATTGTGGGATCTGTCTGCACATGCGGACTGGCACTTCTCATCGCGACACCGTTTTCCCTGGGATCCGCGATCTTCATCACAGAAATCTCCCCGAAATTCGGCGAAAAGTTTTACCGCCCGGTGGTTGAGATCTTCGCGGGAATCCCGTCAGTCGTATACGGCTGGGTAGGACTTACCGTACTTGTACCGGCGATCAAAACCGTGTTTGACCGTCAGGTCGGCCACTCGATTCTTGCAGCTGGTCTCGTTCTCGCTGTGATGATCTTTCCGACGATCACAAGCGTGGCGGCCGACGCGCTCCACTCTGTTCCGAAGGACTGCAGAATGGCGGCATACGGACTCGGCTCCACCCGCTGGCAGACCATCTACCGGATCGTCGTTCCGGCGGCAGCGCCTGGAATCATCTCCGGCATCATCTTAGGTCTCGCGAGAGCCTTCGGCGAGGCCCTGGCGGTAGCAATGGTCATCGGTCAGACGACAGCGCTTCCGACAAGCATCTTCTCGACAACAAAGACACTGACCACCGAGATCGCTGCCCAGATGGGCAATGCGATGGAGGGCGGAGAGATGAAATCCGCGCTCTGGACTATGGCACTTCTGTTATTCGAGATCTCCCTGTTCTTCATCTTCCTGATCCACCATGTGACAGCGGTGAAGCCGGAGAAAGAAGAAAAAACCAGCACTTCCGCAAATACCAGCGCGTCCGCAGTGCCGGTAAATCAGCTCGCAGCAAAGGGGGAAAACTAGGCCATGGAAAATAAGATCAGATGTTCACGAAGCGTGGATCGCGTCATGACAGTCATTTTTTACCTGGTTGCGATCTTCTTCTTTGCCCTGCTTCTAGGCTTTGCGGGCAAGGTCATCATCGGCGGTCTCATGGGAGCGAAGCCGGAGATGTTCCGGTTCGTGAGAAAAGGCAGCATCGGAAACCAGTTGTTCAACACGATCTACCTTGTATTGATTTCTCTTCTCGTATCCGTACCGCTTGGCGTCTGCGCCGGAATCTATCTGGCGATGTACGCAAAGCAGGGAAAGATGACAAAGTTTTTAAGAATGTGTATCGAGACACTTTCTTCCCTTCCGTCCATCGTTGTGGGCCTGTTCGGATACCTGGTGTTCCTCGTATTCTTCGGGATGGGAAAGAGTCTGATGGCAGGTGCCCTTTCCGTATCGATCCTGACACTTCCGCTTATCACAACGACCACGGAGGATGCCATCAAGGGACTTCCGGCAGGATATTTTCAGGCAAGCTTAGGACTTGGCTCGACAAAGTGGCAGTCCATCTTCCATGTACTTCTCCCGGCATGTCTTCCGCGTATCATGACCGGCGTGATCCTGGCGGCGGGCCGCGGCTTCGGTGAGGCGGCAGCGCTTCTCTACACAACAGGATCCGGAAGTGACCTCCGCTGGGGCAACTGGAACCTTGCGGCTCCCACATGCCCGCTCAACCCGTTCCGTCCGGCAGAGACACTTTCCATCCAGATCTGGAACCTTCAGGTAAACGGACAGGATAAGGCGCTCGCGAACACCGCTTCCGCTGTCCTTATGATCCTGGTTCTGGCATTCAGCATCGGCGCGAATGTGTGGAGCCATCACTTAAAGAAGAAGAGCTCCGGTGAGGAAGCGTAAGGAATCGTCCGTCCCTGAATACAAATGAGACAGGCGCATGACAGTTTTAGAGAGGAAACCATATATGACAGATGTAAAACCGAAATTTGATATCGAAAAGCTGAATCTGCATTACGGCGCGTTCCACGCGTTAAAGGATATCAACATGCAGATCGATGAACATAAGATCACCGCCTTCATCGGACCGTCCGGATGCGGAAAATCCACATTTTTAAAGACATTAAACCGTATGAATGACCTGGTGGAGAATGTAAAGATCGACGGTAAGGTGGAGCTTGACGGAAAGAACATTTTTAAGGACATGGACGCGATCACCCTGCGCCACAAGGTAGGCATGGTCTTCCAGCAGCCGAACCCGTTCCCGAAGAGCATCTACGACAACGTGGCTTACGGACCGAGGATCTTTGGAATCACGAAGAAGGCAGATCTCGATGAGATCGTTGAGAGAAGCTTAAGACAGGCAGCGATCTGGGATGAGCTGAAGGACCGCTTAAATAAGAGCGCCCTCGGACTTTCCGGCGGACAGCAGCAGAGACTCTGCATCGCGAGAACCCTGGCAGTGGAGCCGGAAGTCATCCTCATGGATGAGCCGACCTCCGCCCTGGACCCGATCTCCACATCGAAGATCGAGGATCTGGCGATGGAATTAAAGGATAAATATACCATCGTGATCGTCACCCACAACATGCAGCAGGCAGCGCGTATCTCCGATAAGACCGCGTTCTTCCTGTTGGGTGAGGTCGTAGAGTACAATAATACAAGCGAGCTGTTCGCGAACCCGAGGGACGAGCGCACAGAAAGCTACATCACAGGGAGGTTTGGTTGATTATGAGAGACGCGTTTTTAAAACAGTTGGAAGAGCTGCATAAGCTGCTTGCGGAGATGGGCGGTCTCTGCGAGGACATGATCGACGGGGCGTACGAGGCGCTGATGAACATGGATCGGGAACAGGCGGCGAAGATCCTGGCAGCGGACGCAAACGTCGATCTAAAAGAGAGGGATATCGAGAGCAAGTGCTTAAAGCTCCTGTTGGAGCAGCAGCCGGTGGCAAGTGACTTGAGAACGATCTCCTCTACCTTAAAGATGATCACAGACTTGGAGCGCATCGGCGACCAGGCAGGCGATATCGCTGAGATCGTAAAGACAACAGACCTCTCAGCGCCGGTAAAAGCCACAAGACTCGGCGAGATGGCGAAAGCTGTTGCATCCATGGTCCGCGAGAGCATCGAGAGCTTCGCGAACGGTGACCTCAAGAAGACAAAAGAAGTCATCGAGTACGACGATGTGATCGACAACCTTTTCGATGAGGTCAAGAAAGAGCTTGCCGACGGCATCTTAAACGGCGAGGCGACCCAGGAACAGATCCTCGACGTCTTAATGGTCGCCAAATACCTGGAGCGCATCGGCGACCATGCCACAAACATCGCGGAGTGGGCGGAGTACGCGATCACTGGGGTACATCGGAATAGTGAGATGGAAGAGCATCTGTAAGAAGGAAAATTCTGAGGTCGGAATAAAAACAGAAAAGCGGCAGCGAAATTCCGAAATCGGAACAAAAACTAAAAATCGATAAAAATGTTCCGAAATCGGAATAAAAAAGCGGAGAGCCTGAATTACAGGTTCTCCATTTGTGTTTTAAGAACAGCAGCTACAGATTTTGTCAGGCAGCGAACATCTGCTTGCATAAGTACCCAAAGTATGCTAAGATTCTTGCGTACACATGTTTTTCTGGGACGTACATATGGTAATGTGCCAGAGCAATCTGTGAAACGTATGATTTCGGTAATAAAAAAAGAATTTTTTAGCTCGCGAGGTCTGATATATGGAGAAAAAGAACAAATATTATGTAGTTCGTGATAAAGCGCTGCCGGAAGTCCTTCAGAAAGTTGTGGAAGTGAAACGTCTCCTCGAGGCGGACAAAAACCTGACGGTGCAGGAGGCGGCGGAGCAGGTAGGCTTAAGCCGCAGTTCCTTCTATAAATATAAGGATGATATTCTTCCGTTTTCCGATAACACAAGGGGAAAGACTGTGACTCTTGTGACCCAGATGATGGACGAGCCGGGACTTTTATCAGATCTGCTCCATATCGTTGCGGATTACCGCGCGAATATCCTTACGATCCACCAGACGATCCCGGTAAACGGATCCGCGACGGTAACCCTCAGCGTGGAAGTCCTTTCCGATACGGGAAATGTTGCCGGTATGGTGGAGGAGATCGAGCACTTAAAGGGTGTACAGAACGTAAAAATTTTAGGAGTGGAGAAATAGACGGATGAAAGCGGCAATTATGGGATATGGAACCATCGGTTCCGGTGTATATGAGGTTCTTGACAGGAACTGTAAGATCGTAGAGAAAAAAGCGGGAGAGCCCGTCGAGGTAAAATATATTCTGGATCTCAGAGAATTCCCGGGAAGTCCCGTGGAGAAGCTTGTGATCCACGATGTGGAACAGATCGTGAATGACCCGGAGGTCGGAATCGTTGTGGAGACCATGGGCGGAACAACTCCGGCCTATGAATTTGTAAAGAAATGCCTGCTCGCGGGAAAACATGTAGTCACATCCAACAAAGCGCTGGTTGCGGCGCATGGAACAGAGCTCATTAAGATCGCGGCGGAAAAGAAGGTAAGCTTCTTATTTGAGGCCAGCGTCGGCGGCGGTATTCCGATCATCCGTCCGCTCGTGGAGTGTCTCGGCGGCGAGGAGATCGAAGAGATCTCCGGTATTTTAAACGGAACTACAAACTACATCCTCACAAAGATGGACGAAGAGGGATGGAGCTTCGAGGAGGCGTTAAAGCGTGCCCAGGAGTTAGGCTACGCGGAGCGCAACCCGGAGGCGGATATCGAGGGATACGATACCTGCAGAAAGATCGCGATCCTGACTGCTGTTGCGACAGGAAAAGAAGTGAACTATGAGGAGATCCCGACTCAGGGAATCACGAAGATCACTTCCCTGGATTCCAGCTACGCGGCACGGATGGGCGCTGCGATCAAGCTCTTCGGAACAAGCGTGAATAAGGATGGAAAGGTCTATCTGGAAGTCGCACCGGTCCTCGTGGACGCGAAAGATCCGCTGTACGCGGTGACAGACGTGTTTAACGGAATTCTCGTTGTGGGAAATATGCTGGGCGCGTCCATGTTCTATGGAAGCGGAGCAGGAAAGCTTCCGACAGCCAGCGCTGTTGTCGGAGACATGATCTCCGCGGTACGGTTTGGAAGTGATCCGGAGGAGATCGGCTGGAGCAGCGAGAAGCTTGAGGTTCATCCGGCATCCGAGCTTTCCAGAAAGTATTTCGCGAGATTTGAAGGTTCCAGAACAGAGAAGAAGGAAGTTGTGGAAGCAAGCTTAGGAAAAGTAAAATGGATGGTTCTGGAAGGAAAAGATGAATTCGCGATCCTGACCGGCGAGATGACCGGTGAGGCATTCGACGCGGCTGCTGAGAAAGTCGGCGGACTGCGCCAGAAGATCGCAGCCAGAGTATGATCCTGAAATGGTTCCAGATGCCGTGCCTGTTCCAGATGATGACCGGACTCTATTGCCCGGGATGCGGGGGAACGAGAGCGGTGCGGTCGCTTCTTTCGGGGCATCCGGTATTAAGCTTTCTGTATCATCCGGTGGTGCCGTACATGGCGGCGGTGGCTGTGTGGTATGTGGGTTCCTGGATCCTGTATTTTGCGGTGGGAAAAAGAAAATGCCGCCCGGAGCTGGATGACCGGATCGCCTACGCGGCGGCGGGAATCGTGATCTTAAATTTTATCATAAAAAACGGACTTCTGGTGTTCGCCGGGATCGATGTGATCGGGCGGCTGCCGGGAGTGTGAGAATAGGGAGAAGCCTCAGAGTGGGTACCGTAAGTGGTATCTGTTCTGGGTCTTTTTTTATGCCGCAGTTTTGCCGCAGAAATGGTCGGTTTTGCGTGTCTTCTTTCACAGTTTGAACACAGGTCAAACACAGATGAATCACAAGTTTCTGATAAAGTTATTTCAGAAATGAAACTAATAGTAAGAAAAACGTAAGAAATGACAGATCTGGCGATTAAGGCGGATGGAAGGAGAATGGGAATGAGAAGAGGAAAGATGATAGCGGCGGGCTTGACGATCTGCGCGGTAGGCGCGGGAATGACGGTGAACGCCTATGCGGCCAGCACCACATTTGAGATGAGAAAGAAGACAGTGAGCCTGCTTGGAATTTTGAGTACGAGCAACTATCAGGCAAATGTATCGAGAGGTGAGTTTGCGGAGCTTCTCGTAAAGGCATCCGATTACCGTGAGACAGCGAACTCCACGGGAACCGTGTCCGTGTTCGCGGATGTCTCCTCGAAATCCCAATACTCCTCGGCGATCCGGACCGCGGCGGCAAATTCCTGGATGTCCGGTTATCTCGGAGGAAACTTTAAGCCGGACGAGGGGATCACGATGCGGGATGCCATCAAGGCAGTTTTGGGAGTCCTGGGCTACACAAACGAAGATTTCTCCGGAAGTCTTCAGGAGAGCAGACTTGCGAAATTCAAGTCCCTGTCCCTGGATTCCGAGATCTACCGGGATCTCGATGAAGTTCTCACAAGGGAAGACTGCATCAACCTGTTCTACAACCTGATGAAGGCGAAGACAAAAGAAGGAAACCAGTACGGCAGCAAGATATTCGACCTGACCTACAATTCCGACGGCGAGATCAACACCTCCTCGATCCTGGACAACAGCTTAAAGGGACCGAAGATCCTGGACAACGACAGCAGAAATTTAAAGAGTCTCGTTCCATTCTCCCTGAAAGATGCCACCATGTTCCTAAACGGTGAGGTATCCGATGAGAGTGAGATCAACGATTATGCTACCGTGATCTATTACCACGAGGAGACAAAAATGATTTTCGCCTACTCCAACGGCGGCGAGAACAAAGGTGCCACAGAGGGACGCATCAAGGCGATCTACTATGATTCCAGTGACCCATTTACACCGGTGAAGGTGGTATTAAATACCGATTACCAGGACAACGGCGGCGAGGGCGATGAGTTCCAGATCAGCGGATCGGAGCTTCAGTATCTGTTTTCTGTCTATGGCGAATTTGAGGTGGATGACAAGGTCGCCATCGTGTGGGAGAAGAGCGGAAGCGACGAGAACGCGACGTATACCGTTGTTGATGTTGTAGGAGATTATTAATTAGTTACGAATATATATACAATATATGGAATAAGAATCCCGCAGAGGAAATGCGGATAGAGAAAGTTAAGGGAATTTAAAACTGAAACATAGCCGAGAAAAATGGAAAATTTTCAACAGACAGGAAAGGAACGAGTATGGAGAACGAAAAGGTGGCTGTAGAGAAGAAACGGAAAAAACGAAAGAGAAAAAGCGGAAAGATCGTGATCCTGCTTATAGTGGTTCTGGCAGTGCTGCTTGGCGGATTTTTCCTCTATAAGAAAAAAGACGCAGGACAGAAAAGTCAGGGCAGCCAGTCGGTGACAACGACGACGGTGAAGCGGATGGACATCACCTCCGAACTCACAGCGTCCAGCTCCCTGTCCCCGAAGGATACCTACGAGGTGACATCCCTGGTGGAAGGCGAGGTCATCGAGGCGAACTTTGAGGAGGGCGATGTGGTGGAAAAAGGTCAGATCCTCTATCGGATCGACGCCTCCTCCATGGATTCAGATTTAAGTTCCGCTCAGACAAGTCTCCAGCGGGCAAAAGAGAGCGCCCAGACGGCACAGTCCGATTACGCCGAGGAGACGGCGCGGATCGCGGGAAATACATATCGGTCCACAGCAGCCGGATATATCAGGACACTTTACATCAAAGAGGGCGATAAGGTAAACAACGGAACAAAGATCGCGGACCTCTACGATGATTCGGTTATGAAACTCGTCGTTCCGTTCCTCTCCGGCGAAGCGGCAGAGATCAATGTGGGAGACGAGGCGACCGTGACCTTAGAGGACACCGGAGAACAGATCTCCGGCACAGTCACTGTTGTCAGCAGCATGGAGGAGACGCTTTCCGGCGGACGCCTTGTGAAAAATGTGACGATCGAGGTGTCAAACCCGGGCGGACTCACGACTGACACGTCAGCGTCAGCCACCGTCGACGGCTTTGTGTGCAGCGCGGAGGGAACATTCACAGCGAAGACGGAGACGACTCTCAGCGTGGAACTCTCCGGAAACAAGAGTCTCGAGATCGAGAATCTTCTGATCCATGAAGGTTCCTATGTGGAGAAAAACTCCGATCTGTTCCAGGTGACAGCGAAGACAGCGGAGGAATATTTAAAAGAATTCAAGGACGCGGTGGAGAGTGCCGGTGACACTCTGGAAAACGCGGAAAACAAGCTGAGCAACACCCAGGACAGTGTGGATGACTACACGATCACAGCGCCGATCTCGGGGACAGTGATCACGAAAAACGCGAAGGTTGGGGATAAGATCTCCAAGAGTTCCAGTGGAACGACCACCATGGCGGTGATCTACGACCTGTCCACCATGACACTGGAGATGTCCGTGGATGAGCTTGACGTGTCGAGCGTCAAGGTCGGCCAGACCGTGGAGATCACGGCGGACGCGGTGGAAGGTGAGACATTTACAGGAACTGTCACGAATGTGAGCCTGCAGAGCAGTTACTCCAACGGTGTCACAAATTATCCGGTAACAGTGACGCTGGACGACACGGGAAGTCTTCTTCCGGGCATGAATGTGGACGCGAAGATCATTCTCGACAGTTCCGAGAACGCACTCGTAATTCCGGCAAGCGCTTTGATGCGTGGAAATAAGGTATATGTAAAGAAGAGTTCGGACAGCGCACAGG
>CAVIYT010000178.1:0-2210 GCA_963646925.1 Paludibacteraceae bacterium | reverse complement strand
GTTGGAGCAGTTTCCGCAGTACCCGTTCCCGTACTCCCCGAAATACCGGAGAATGTACTCTCTCAAGCAGTCGTTCGTAAAGCAGTAGAACGTCATCTTTTTCAACCGTTCCCGGTCTCTCTCCGCGACGATGGCCCGCGTCACGTCATCAAGTTCCTCGTTGTCCCGGTTGTTGTCGATAAACATCTGGTTTGTCACAACGTCACGGCCGCCGTATAACAGCAGGCAGTCCGCCGGTTCCCCGTCACGCCCCGCGCGGCCTGCTTCCTGATAATAGCTCTCCATGTTTTTCGGCATGTTGTAGTGGATCACGAATCGGACATTTGACTTGTCGATTCCCATTCCAAAGGCGTTGGTCGCCACCATGATCTGGGCCCGGTCGAAAATGAAATCGTCCTGGTTCTGCTTTCTCTCATTGTCGGAGAGTCCCGCATGGTATCTCGTCACGGAAAATCCGTCCTTCATGAGTTTCTCTGTCACTTCCACCACGAGTTTTCTCGTCAGGCAGTAGACGATTCCGCATTGACCGGCATGTTCCTCTATGTAAGTCTTCACCGCCGCGTACTTATCTTTCGGGCTCTGGACCTCAAAGTAGAGATTCGGGCGGTCGAAGCCCGTCGTTGTCACTACCGGATCCTGGAGTTTTAAGAGGTCGATGATGTCATCCCGGACCTCCGCCGTCGCTGTCGCCGTAAAGGCGCTGACCACCGGTCGGTCCGGAAGTGCCCGAAGGAATTCTTCTATTTTTAAGTAACCCGGACGGAAATCCTGTCCCCACTGGGAGACGCAGTGTGCCTCGTCCACAGCAACCATGGCGATCTTCGCATGAACAGCAAAGTCGAGAAATTCCGGTGTGAGAAGGCGCTCCGGCGCGACGTAAATAATTGGATATCTTCCCTCGCGCGCGTAACCCAGCGCCTTATAATACTGTCCCGGCGTCAGGGAACTATTTAAATATGCCGCGTGGACTCCCGCCTGGTTCAGGGCGCTGACCTGGTCTTTCATTAGGGAGATGAGCGGAGAGATCACAAGCGTGATTCCCCCGTTCTCCCCAGCCATCAGCGCCGGGATCTGGTAGCAGAGGGATTTTCCCGCTCCCGTCGGCATGATTCCCAGCACATCACAGCCGGAAATGATCGCGTCGATCATTTTCTCCTGCCCGTCACGGAATGTGTCGTAGCCGAAATATTGTTTTAATACCTCGTATTTATTCATGTATTTTCCGTACCTCTTCATTTAATCGTAGTTGTTCCATCTTACCACTCCTTCCTCCAGACCGCAATCGAACACACTATAAAACTTTCATAAACATAAAAAGACAAGATGTGTTTTCATCTTGTAATCTCCCCCCAATATTGCTATAATTGGATACAATACAGATACACCCGAAAAGGGAAATTGACGGAGGAAAGAACATGAACTTTTTAGAAGAGCGCATCGCGAAAGACGGTGTTGTAAAAGAAGGAAACGTATTAAAGGTTGACAGCTTTTTAAACCATCAGATGGATATCGAACTTTTTGACGAGATGGGTGCGGAGTTCAAGCGCCGTTTTGCCAATGAAAATATCAACAAGATCCTGACCATCGAGGCATCCGGTATCGGTATCGCCTGTATCGCGGCGATGCATTTCCATGTGCCGGTGGTTTTTGCGAAGAAATCCCAGAGTGTAAACCTCGACGGTGAGATGTATGTCGCTGAAGTAGAATCCTTCACCCACAAATGTAAGAACCAGGTCATCGTTTCCAAGAAGTTCCTTTCCCCGGATGACCACGTCTTAATTATCGATGACTTCCTGGCAAACGGCTATGCCCTTCAGGGACTGATCTCCATCGTCCACGAGGCGGGCGCTACCGTTGAGGGAATCGGTATCGCGGTAGAAAAAGGATTCCAGATCGGCGGACAGGTGATCAGAAACCTTGGTTACCACTTAGAGTCCTTAGCGATCGTCGAATCCATGGATCCGGCTACCGGCACTGTAAAGTTCCGCGAGCAGGACTAAGCCAGAATTTTTCGGTATTTATCCAATCTGGCAACATAAAACCCGCAGACAACAAAATGGCACTTTTGATTCTGACATTACCGTTGAAATCAAAAGTGCCATTTTTGCTGTCTGAGCTCCGAAGCTTCTTTTTTTGAATTTCGTCTGCCAGACTTGCAGATATTCTATTTCCTTCCAGTCGTCTCTTCCCGACTGTCTTTCCCATTCGCC
>CAVIYT010000177.1:795-16146 GCA_963646925.1 Paludibacteraceae bacterium | reverse complement strand
GCTTTCTTACGGTCAGCGCAGTAAATGCGCAGACCTATTGAACAATTACATCCTTTCTACGTTTGTTTCACATCTATTACAAATCATATGCGGACATGTAACAGAAATGTAACAATTTGGAAACAAATATGTATTATACACGATTTTCCAGATTTGTCAAGTTTTGGGGGGATTGCAGACAGGACGCAAAAAGTTCCCTACATGGCAGAGATGTTTTTAATGTGACATAAAGCGCCGGGATTCACGGAAAACCAGAGGAAATCCAGGAGGAAGCGTGCCAGATTCTGCCAGAAAAAGGCGATGAAAAAAATAGTGAAAAAAATGTGAAAATAAACAAAAGCCCTTGACAAACAACACACTAAGTAATATAGTAACAACTGTAAATATTAGCACTCCTCAATAAAGAGTGCTAATAAAGAAGAGAGAAGAGGTGAGAGATTTGGAACTGGATGAGAGAAAAGAAAAAATTTTAAAAGCGATTATCCAGACGTACCTGGAGACCGGTGAGCCGGTGGGATCCAGAACGATTTCCAAATACTCGGATCTGAAGCTCAGCTCCGCGACGATCCGAAATGAGATGTCTGATCTGGAAGAGCTTGGTTACATTCTTCAGCCGCATACCTCGGCGGGACGAATTCCTTCCGATAAAGGTTACCGCTTCTATGTAGACCAGATCATCAAAGAGAAAGACAGTCAGGTCGAGCATATGCAGGAACTGATGATCCAGCGGGTAGACCGCGTGGAACTGCTCTTAAAGCAGCTTGCGAAGGTTCTTGCCAACAATACAAACTATGCGACCCTGATCAGCGGACCGAGTTACAACCAGACGAAGTTGAAATTTATCCAGCTTTCAAAGGTGGAGGAACACAAACTCCTGGTGGTAGTCGTTGTGGAAGGAAATATTATTAGAAACTCCTTCGTTACGATCGATGAAGAACTCAGCGACGAAGAGCTTCTGAATTTAAATATTCTGTTAAACAGCAGCTTAAACGGTCTTACGATCGAGGAGATCAATCTTGGCGTGATCGCGAAGATGAAAGAGCAGGCCGGATCCCACAGAAGAGTGGTGGACCTGGTGCTCAACGAAGTCAGCGAAGTGATCCGCTCCCAGGACGAAGATCTTCAGATCTATACCAGCGGGGCAACCAATATTTTCAAATATCCGGAACTTTCCGATACGGAAAAAGCGAGCCAGCTGATCAGTACCTTAGAGCATAAAGAGCTTCTCCGCGGACTGATCGACGAACAGCAGCAGAACAAGCCGGATGATCCGGACAATGAGATCCAGGTCTACATCGGAGATGAGACTCCGGTCCAGAGCATGAAAGACTGCAGCATCGTAACCGCAAATTATGCGCTCGGTGATGGAATGCGCGGAACGATCGGTATCGTGGGACCGAAACGAATGGATTACGAGAAGGTCGTATCGACCCTGAGATCGTTAGTTGCGCAGCTGAACGAAACGTTTAAAAATGAAAGGTGAAGAGAGCAGTGGAAGATAAAGAGTTAGAAAAAGAAAAAACGGAAAGCGAAGCTTCCGAGGAAGAAGCAAAAGTTTCCGATACTGAAAATAAGGAATCGTCCAAGGAAGAGAAAAAAGAGGAGAAAGCTTCTGAAAAGAAGAAAGATCCGAAGGACGAGAAGATCGATGAGTTAAATGACAAGCTCAAGAGATCCATGGCGGAGTTTGATAACTACCGCAAGAGAACGGAAAAAGAAAAGTCCGCGATGTACGAGATCGGCGCGAAGGACGTGATCGAGAAGATCCTTCCGATCGTCGACAACTTTGAAAGAGGTCTTAATACTATTCCTGAGGATGCGAAAGGAACCGCATTTGCCGAGGGAATGGAAAAGATATATAAGCAATTTGTAAAGATCCTCGATGATATGGGCGTTAAGCCCATCGAGGCAGTTGGAAAGCCGTTCGATCCGAACTTCCATAACGCGGTGATGCATGTGGAAGATGAGAACCTCGGCGAAAATGTTGTGGCAGCGGAACTCCAGAAAGGTTACACCTACAAAGATTCCGTTGTCCGTCACAGCATGGTGCAGGTTGCGAACTAATTGACATTGATAATCACTTGATTCCAGATATATAGGAGGAAATAATTATGAGCAAGATCATTGGTATTGACTTAGGTACAACAAACAGCTGTGTAGCAGTTATGGAAGGCGGTAAACCAACCGTTATCGCTAATACAGAAGGCGTTAGAACAACACCGTCTATCGTCGCATTTACAAAGACTGGTGAGAGACTTGTCGGTGAGCCGGCAAAGCGTCAGGCTGTTACAAACGCTGACAGAACCATCTCTTCCATCAAGAGACATATGGGTACAGACTACAAGGTAGACATCGACGGAAAGAAGTACACACCGCAGGAGATCTCCGCGATGATCCTTCAGAAGTTAAAAGCAGATGCTGAGAGCTACCTTGGTGAGAAGGTAACAGAGGCAGTTATCACAGTTCCGGCTTACTTTAACGATGCTCAGCGTCAGGCAACAAAGGATGCTGGTAAGATCGCTGGTCTTGATGTAAAGCGTATCATCAACGAGCCGACAGCAGCAGCCCTTGCTTACGGTCTTGACAACGAGAGCGAGCAGAAGATCATGGTATACGACCTCGGCGGCGGTACATTCGACGTTTCCATCATTGAGATCGGTGACGGCGTTATCGAAGTTCTCGCGACAAACGGTGATACACACCTCGGCGGTGATGATTTCGATAACCGTATCACACAGTGGATGATCGACGAGTTCAAGAAAGCGGAAGGCGTAGATCTCTCCGGCGATAAGATGGCACTTCAGAGATTAAAAGAGGCTGCCGAGAAAGCGAAGAAGGAACTTTCTTCCGCAACAACAACAAACATCAACCTTCCGTTCATCACAGCAACAGCTGAGGGACCGAAGCACTTAGATATGAACCTCACAAGAGCGAAGTTCGATGAGCTGACAAGCGACCTCATCGAGAGAACAGCGATCCCGGTACAGAACGCATTAAGAGATGCAGGTTTAACAGCAGCAGACCTCTCCAAGGTTCTCCTTGTAGGTGGTTCCACACGTATGCTTTCCGCACAGGAAAAGGTTAAACAGTTAACAGGCAAAGAGCCGAGCAAGAGCTTAAACCCGGATGAGTGCGTAGCAATCGGTGCCGGTATCCAGGGCGGTAAGTTAGCAGGTGATGCCGGCGCAGGCGACATCCTTCTTCTTGATGTAACTCCGCTTTCCCTTTCCATCGAGACAATGGGCGGCGTAGCTACAAAGCTGATCGAGAGAAATACAACAATCCCGACAAAGAAGAGCCAGATCTTCTCCACAGCCGCTGATAACCAGACAGCCGTAGATATCCACGTTGTACAGGGTGAGCGTGAGTTCGCCAGAGACAACAAGACTCTTGGCCAGTTCCGGCTTGACGGTATCCTTCCGGCAAGAAGAGGTGTTCCGCAGATCGAAGTTACATTCGATATCGATGCAAACGGTATCGTAAATGTATCCGCTAAGGACCTTGGTACAGGCAAAGAGCAGCACATCACCATCACATCCGGATCCAACATGTCCAAGGATGATATCGATAAGGCTGTTAAGGAAGCTGCAGCTTACGAGGCTGAGGATAAGAAGAGAAAAGAGGCAGTTGATACAAGAAACGAAGCTGATTCCATCGTATTCCAGACAGAGAAGGCAATGGAAGAAGTTGGCGACAAGATCGACGCAAACGATAAGGTTGCTGTTGAGGCTGACTTAAATGCCCTCAAGGAAGCGATTAACAAAGCTCCGGCAGAGCAGATGACAGACGCTCAGGTCGAGGAGATCAAGGCAGCGAAAGAGAAACTCATGAACAGCGCGCAGAAGCTCTTCGCAAAGGTTTATGAGCAGGCTCAGGCAGCTCAGGGCGCAGCAGGCGCACAGGGTCAGGCAGGCCCGCAGGCTGGACAGAGCGCAAGCCAGGCTGGATACGGCGATGATGTCGTTGACGGCGATTACAAAGAGGTATAAATAACAGTTTGATCGAGCGGCAATGAAGGCTGGAAAGGACGTTGCAAGCTAGCTTGCATAAGTCCTTTCCAGCTGGAATTGCCATTTGGCGAACGCCAAATTCTTCTTGTTTTCATGAAATGAAAACAAGAAGACAGCCCGAATCAGACAACATAGATCCGGAAGAACGCCCGCAATGGGGCGTTCTTTCGGTTGCCTTGTATCAAGGTTTTGATCGGCAACGATCCGGAAACGCTGCTGCGGCAGGTTCCGTAAACAGGTACGCGTGATGCGTGGTACCGCTCACTAACAGGAAAGGTAAGAATAAAGAAATGGCAGAGACCAAGAGAGATTATTACGAAGTCCTCGGCGTGCCGAAAGATGCGGACGAAGCGGCGTTAAAGAAAGCATATCGAGTTCTTGCAAAGAAATACCATCCGGATGCAAACCCGGGAGATAAAGAGGCGGAAGCAAGATTCAAGGAAGCTTCCGAGGCATACAGTGTTTTAAGTGATCCGGAAAAGAGAAGAAAATACGACCAATTCGGCCACGCGGCCTTCGAGGGCGGCGCAGGCGGAGCCGGCGGCTACGGTGGATTCGATTTCAACGGAGCCGACATGGGAGACATCTTTGGAGATATCTTCGGAGACTTCTTCGGAGGTGGACGTTCCGCTTATGGAAGAAGCAGCAACGGTCCCATGCGCGGCGCAAATTTAAGAACAGGCGTAAGGATCACATTTGAGGAGGCAATCTTCGGATGCGAGAAAGAGATCGAGCTTACATTAAAGGATGAGTGCCCGAAGTGTCACGGAACAGGCGCAAAGCCTGGTACATCCCCGGTTACATGCCCGAAATGTAACGGTAAAGGTAAGATCGTCTACACCCAGCAGTCCTTCTTCGGTCAGGTACAGAATGTCCAGACATGTCCGGACTGCCGCGGTACCGGTAAGATCGTCAAAGAGAAATGCCCGGACTGCTACGGTACCGGCTATATCTCCAGCAAGAAGAAGATCCAGGTCAAGATCCCGGCAGGTATTGACAACGGACAGAGCATCCGTATCGCTGGAAAGGGAGAGCCTGGAACGAACGGCGGCGAGAGAGGAGACCTTCTCGTTGAAGTAACCGTATCCAGAAGCCCGGTATTCATGCGTCAGGAGACATCCATCTTCTCCACAGTACCGATCTCCTTCGTGACAGCAGCCTTAGGCGGCCCGATCAAAATCAAGACCGTCGACGGTGAGGTCGAGTACGAAGTAAAACCGGGAACCCAGACCGACACAAAGGTACGTCTCCGCGGCAAAGGTGTTCCGTCACTGAGAAATAAGAACATCCGCGGCGATCACTATGTAACCTTAGTTGTTACCGTACCGGAAAAGCTCACAGAAGAGCAGAAAGAAGCCTTAAAACACTTCGACGACGCCATGAAAGGAATTTCACCGGAGCCGAAGAAGAAGAGAGGGCTGTTTAAATAACATAGAGTCGTTATAGACAGGATCATGATATCCCACCGAATGTATGACAGAAGAACCTGTGATATGTTTGGTGGGATTTTTTTACGTGAGCTCATATGAAGATGCAGACTGCCGCGTGGGACGCCCGAATGTGACAGAGCCCATAATATTTAGAATGGTAAAAGATATTTTGATGGATTTAACAATGAATATTTGTTAAGAACATAAGATTACATTGTTTTATTTTGAGAACAATCCGTGATAGAATAAACTTGTTACGAAAAATGATAGTTTTAAGAAACCGGTTCTGTACAGATTGTACAAAAAACTACATGCAATTTTATACAAAAAAAGGAGACTATGTATGAATCCCGCGATACTTACCATCATTATTCTGATCTGTGCCGTGGTATCTTTCCTTCTTGAGAAGATCCCGGTCAATATGACCGTTATGCTGACAATGCTGACATTGGTTGTCACCGGTCTCGTTGAGCCGAAAGCTGCAATTTCAGGCTTTGCAAGTACAACGATTATCATGCTCATCGGCGTCGTTATCGTCGGAAGTGCCCTGTTTGAGACAGGTGTCTGTGACAAGGTAGCGGCAAAGGTTACACTTTTTGCAAAGACAGAGCGTCAGATGATCACTGCCATTCTTATCCTGTCCAGCATCATGTCTGCCGGATTAAGCAACTCCGGCACCGTAGCTGTGTTCATCCCGATCATCATGGGTATCTGCGCGTCCACGAATTTCAGCCGTTCCAAGCTGTTAATGGCTGCTTTCCTCGGTTCACTGGCCGGCGGCCGTCTCACTCTTGTGGGCGATGCTGCAATCAACGTCCTCATCGGCGACCAGATCAAAGAATTAGGCTATCCGTTTGGTTTCTTCGAGATCAGTAAGATCGGTGTGCCGTTAACGATCATCATGGCACTGTACATCTACTTTATCGGCTATAAGTTCCTTCCGGATATCAAGACAAGCAATGCGGATGATGCCCTGTTTGAAAAGAAGGCACCGAAGGATGTTCCTCAGTGGAAACAGACCGCTTCCGTTGTGGTTCTGTTTGCAGTCTTCATCGGTATGATCTTTGAGAATGAGACAGGAATTCCGTCCTACATCGTAGCAATCATCGGTGCAGTGGCAGATGTTCTGCTTGGTATCTTTACTGAAGAGCAGGCATATAAACTGGTCAGCATCAAGACCATCATCCTCCTCGGAGGTATGACTCCGTTAGCGACTGCTTTAAAGAGCACAGGCGCAGCGGACATGATTGCAGGCCTTCTGCTCAGAATTATCGGAAATTCTACCAATGTATATTTCATCACGATCGTTATCTTTGTCCTGACTACTGTTATGACACAGTTTATGTCAAACGTTGTTACGGTTACCCTGTTAATGCCGATCGTTATCTCTGTAGCAAATGAGATCGGTGTTGTACCGTCCGCAATGATCATGGTTCTGGGAATCGGTTCCACCATGAGTATCCTGAGCCCGATCGCATGCCCGCCTGCAAACCTGATCTATTCTTACGGCGGATACAAGTTCTCGGATTACCTCAAGAGTAATATCGGTCTGGTACTTGTCTTCCTTGTGGCATGTATCGCACTTATCCCGATGCTCTGGCCGCTGTACGGTTAAGTTCAATAAAAAAGGAGTATATCTGCTATGAAGATGGATTTGTTGATTCGGAATGCAGCATTGCTGGATCCTGAGACAGGTGAGGAGACGCGTTCTGATGTGGGAGTTCAGAATGGGCGTATTGCTTTCGTGCAGTCCGCCGGAACAAAGGCATCAGACGCGCGCCAGGAACTGGATGCCGAAGGCGCATACCTGTTTCCGGGACTTATCGATGCGCATGTTCACCTGTTCCAGCACGGAAGCGGGTTTGGAATGGACGCAGACCGTCTGTTGAGCGCGGGCGTGACCACTGCGGTGGACATGGGCAGTGCCGGGTATGCGAATTTCCCGGCAATGCGCGACTGCGACCTTGTGGGAAAGAAGCTCCGCCTGAAAAGTTTCCTGAATCTGTCTCCCATCGGCCAGCCTGGAAAGGGCATCAATGAGCCGTTAGGGGATGAAGTTCTCAGTATCGAAAAGATGAAGGAACTGATGGAGCGGTATCCTGGGGAGATCGCAGGCGTTAAAGTCCGGATCAGCCGTCCGATCGTCGGGGAGCTGGGCCTGCAGCCTCTGCAGAGAGCAGTAGAAGCGGGTGAAGCCCTGGGACTCCCGGTGTGTGTCCATACGACGAATCCGCCGGAAGAAGCTTCTGCGGCGGCTGCAATTCTCCGCCCGGGTGATATTTACAGCCATACCTACCACGGAAAGGGAAACACGATCCTCGACGCGGACGGAAATGTCCAGCAGGGCATTCTGGAAGCGCAGAAGAGAGGCATTCTCATGGAGGTAGGCAACGGAAGAGTGAACTTCAACTTCGTGGTTGCCGAAAAGGCTATCGCCGACGGACTCTGGCCGGATATCATCAGCAGTGACTCTACCCCTGCGACTTTCCATAAGTCCCCTGCCATGTGGGACCTGCCATTTGTGATGTCAAAGTTCCTGTATCTCGGAATGCCGCTTCACAAAGTGCTTCGCGCTGTGACGGAGACCCCGGCAAAGGCTCTCGGTCTGTCAGACCGGATCGGAAAGATCGCTCCGGGTTATGACGCGGATCTCGTGCTCTGCCGCATGGAAGAAGGTCCAGTCTCCTTCGAAGATTCCGACGGAAACCGCCGGATGGGATCTAAGCAGATCAAAGTCCAGACTACGATCCGCTGCGGAGAGATCGTATTTCGTGAGGGGAACTGATTTTTGAATTGTATAGATAAAGAAGTACATTTAAAGCCATCGCCGCCCTTTTGAGGGGAGGCGGTGGCTTTTTGAAAATCAGGCAGATGGGAGCCAACATTTATAGGCTGTACTTTCTTTTGCCAAATAAATATGCTAATATCTATTTGACAAGAGGAAGCTGTAGATGAAGCAATCAGTAAGTCCTAAAAAGAAGAGTACTGAAAGATATTTTAAAGAAAAACAGAGCGGAGGTGCGAAAGGTGGTATTGACGGAATATAACGAAGAGCTGCATCTGAAAAATGTTAGGGAATGTGGATATGAGGAAGGTTATAATAATGGATACAGCGATGGATACGATGATGGATATGGGAGTGGTCTGGATCAGGGACGCATGCAGATCGAATTGATTATTAAAAAAGTACGGAAAGGTCAGTCTCTGGAGCAGATTGCGGATGCCCTGGAAACATCAGCGGATCAGTTGAAAGCAACATACGAGGCAGTAATGAAAGCGGCACCAGAGTATGATTTTGAGAGAATTAAAGAAGAATTAAAAATAAAAAATCGATAATAAGTATTTCGAAGAGACCTGCCGGGAGAATATTTTCAGCAGGTTTCTTTTTGCTCTATGAAAAAGACTGCCTGTGGTATTCTTTTGCAGTAGAATCAGCGCATCTATCGAGAAAAGTTGTGGGGTGAATCGGTATAAAGTTTATGTTTTTAACTCGGTTAGTAATATATTTTCGATTCGGTTAATATCTGGCTGTGTTGGTGTGAAACGTACACCATGATGTAAGAGATTAAGAATTTTTAAGGCATTCTTTTCCAAACTTTGAATAAGTTTAGGATCTGTGATTCGGACAAGCTGTCCACCTTTTATATAAGGACCATCTATGTATGCAGGTAGGACTGGAAACATATCCTGAAAAAGGAGAACAGATTTTTTGCCGAATATTTTAATGATTCTGACGGAATCTGTCGGTTTGTTTTCTGATTGTTTCTTTAAAATTAATTTTTCAAATTTTTCAATTTTTGAACTACATGGAACCATCCAGTATAGATTTTTAAATGGATCTTTAAATGCAAAGTAGTGAGGTCTTTTTGAATCCGAATAATTAATTTTTAGATATGGATCCTGAATTGCTGTAAAGAAACGATCAGAAATGAAATATAAGCATCCTTGTTGAAATACTATAAAATCACTTCCTATTCAGATGAATGAAGCCCTCTGAAAAATCAGAGGGCTTTAAAGACTTTAACACGGTCTATTTATGATTCGCATGACCGGAAGCGAACTACGTTAGCACGGTCTATTTATATCCCGCATAACCGGCAGCGGTCTACTTTTGAAGATAGATGCGCTATCTACTTATAGTATAGGTGATTCGGACAGATGTGTCAACTATAAAAAACAGGCAGAATCTATCACCTTGATAAGTCCTGCCTGCTTTCGTTATATGAGAAAAGAAGATGGTAAACGATTTATTAGAAATCGAACATTCCAGCCGGTTTTGTATCCGGTTTCTTTGTGTCTGTGTAGGTCTTAGCTGTCTCGTAATCAACATCATTGATCGGCCATGTCGGCTTCTTGCCCTCGTAAACTTCCTGAACGCCCATAGCTGCGAAGTAGGAAGCACGGTGAGCAGCCTCGGATGTGTTGCCGCCAATATGCGGGTAGATGATAACGTTGTCGAGAGTTAAGAGCGGGTTAGCCGGATCAACCGGTTCCTTCTTGATCGCGTCAAGACCAGCACCTGCGATCACGCCGTTCTTGCATGCCTCGTAGAGAGCATCCTCGTCTACACAGCCGCCGCGTGCGGTGTTGATTAAGAATGCTGTCGGTTTCATCATTGCGAGACGCTCTTTGTTTACCATGTTCTTGGTAACCGGAGTGTTCGGGCAATGGAGGGAAACGTAGTCACACTCTTTGAAGATACGGTCAAGGTCGCGGACAACCTCAACGCCGTCCGGGAACTCAGAAGCCGGCTTGTACGGATCGTATGCGAGAACGTTCATCTCGAATGCGAGGCAGCGCTTTGCAACGCGGCTTCCGATGTTGCCGCAGCCGATGATACCAATTGTCTTACCGTTTAATGTATTCTTGCGGACTTTTAATTTAGCCTTGTAATAGTCATCTACCCATGTCTTATGGAGGACAGTCACGTTACGGCTGCACTCTAAGATGAGAAGCATAGCTGTCTCTGCAACGGATGTGCTGTTTGCAACCGGTGCGTAGAGAGCCTGAACATTGTTGTCGTGGCATGCCTTTACGTCAAGAGCGTCGAAACCAGCGCCGTGACGAACGATAACCTTTAAGTTCGGGTTTGACTCGATAACTTCACGTGTGATCGGTGTGATACGAACGATCATAGCGTCCGGCTGATATTCCTTGAAATCAGCGAGAACGTCTTCTGTCTCAAATCCGCGGCCGTCGATTACGGTATGACCGGCATCCTCAAGAAGCTTGCGGCCTTCGGACATAATTTCCTGCGGGAGTAAAATTTTCCAACCCATGATAATACCTCCTATAATGAAACGTCTTTGATAAGCTGTTTCTAACTATCTTCATTATAGCGGGGATTGTTCGCAAAATAAAACAATCTGTTTTTGTAAGGTTGAAAAGGAAATGTTGTTAAGAATAAAAACAAATCGAATCCAATGTTTGTATGCTGCATCTCTTTCTTTTACAAGATAAATATGCTAATATAAGATCATCAAACAGATCTCTTTCCTGGAGATCACTGCCCACAATTCAGGGCGTCTGTGGTATCTGACTTCAGTTCTGAAATCATTCCCACGAAATTGCAAAAAAACTCTATATCGTGTACAATGAAAGGAGAAACTATGACGAAAGTAAAAAGAAACTTTAAAGACAGCCTTTTCCGACTGGTATTTCATGGGAAGGAGGAACTGCTGAGTCTGTATAACGCGGTAAATGGAAGCTCGTATACGAATGCAGATGACCTGGAGATCAATACGCTGGAAGACGTCGTGTATATGGGGATGAAAAATGATGTCTCATTTCTATTTGCACATTATCTGAATCTGTATGAAGCTCAGAGTACCAGTAATCCCAATATGCCGTTGCGGGGTACCATATATTTCGGTGATCTGTTAAGGGGATGGGTAGAGAGCAATCATCTTGATCTGTACTCCGAAAAGCAGATCATGATCCCGAAACCGAAGTTTCTTGTATTTTATAATGGTTTGAAGAAGGAACCGGAAAGAAAGATTCTCCGCCTGTCAGATTCGTTTGAAGGAGAATGGGACGAGGAAGCGGCATTGGAATGCACAGCAATCATGTTAAATATTAATTACGGATACAATCGTGAATTAATGGAGAAATGTCAGGCACTGCACGATTATTCTTATTTTGTGGAAACCGTGAGACAGGGAGTCCGTGCCGGAAAGACATTGGAGGAAGCTGTAGATGAAGCAATCAGTAAGTCCTTAAAAGAGGGAGTGCTGAAAGATATTTTAAAGAAAAATAGAGCGGAGGTGCGAAACGTGGTATTGACAGAATATAACGAAGAACTGCATCTGAAAAATGTTAGGGAATGCGGGTACGAAGAAGGGTACGACAATGGATATGATAGCGGACTTGATCAGGGCGGCAAAAAGAAAGAGATTGACTTGATCATTAAAAAAGTCAGAAAAGGCCAGTCTCTGGAACAGATTGCGGATGCTTTGGAGACCTCGACAGATCAGCTGAAAGAGACATATGAGGCAGTAGTGAAAGCGGCGCCGGAGTATGATCTTGATAAAATTCGGGAAGGGCTGAAAATAAAAAAAGGGGAATAAGTATATTGAAGAAAGCTGCCAGGAAAAGGTTCCTGGCAGTTAAATGTTTTAAAGGGGCTAGAATAAAAGAAAAATCGGATCATGCCAGCTGATTCATCGCCATCGCATAGGAATGAAATTCCTGTACGATGGCTTTTTTCATGCCCTCAGCATAGTGGGGCAGGATCAGGTCATTTCGGTAGATCAGGGAGATATCGATCTTTGAGAAGGAGTGGTTCATTCTCAGGCAGTGACAATCCTCCGGCCAGGTGATGGCCCCTTTTTTGTGGTCAAAAAGGATCATCGGAGGCAGGAAAGCGGCTCCCTGCCCGGAACAGGCGAGCTGATAAATAATGTTCTGGTCAGATGCCTCGAGAATTGTCTTCGGCATGATCCCGCACCGGTCATAGGCGTGGTCTAAAAGGGAGCGGATCCGGTTGTCGGAGGCGAGAAGAAGGATCGGAAAGTCCTTGAAATCCGAGACATCAAGACCTTCGACGGCGCTTTTACTTAAAAGTTCCTGCCAGTGATCCGGGCAGTATTCCTTCAGTACCTTATCATGGACCAGGCAGAAAAGATATTCGGATGCCAGCGGAATCACATTCAGGTTTGATGCGGCGGGAACATCAACGCCAACGAAGAGATCGAGCTTTCCCGCCTGAAGGGCATCGGCCATTTTCAGCGTATAGGACTGACGAAGATCCAGAGAAACATTTGGATAAGCGTCGTGATACTGCTCCCATATTCCCGGAAAGAATACCTGGATCCTCTGCCTCGACATTCCAAGGACGAGATGTCCGGAACATTCCGCAGAGAGATCCTCCAGGGACGCCATCATCTGGGATTCGTTTCGCAGCATCTGCTTTGAATAGAAAAGCACAGTTTCCCCGGGCGGGGTGAGTTTTAGATACGGTTTCCGCTGAAACAGTTCAACCCCATATTCCTCCTCAAGGCGTTTGATAGAGCCGGAGAGAGACTGCTGCGTGATATGGAGAGCTTCGGAAGCTTTCGTAAAATTCATTTCTTCCGCAAGTGCGATAAAGTATTGGCATGTTTTCAGGTTCATAGATACCTCCACAGGAAAATACTGTTAAAAATAGATATTATAACTGTTGGTAAACTGTCATAATCGTATGATAGTATAAAAACAACAAGAAATCCAGTACATTTTACAGCAAATTAACGAAAGGAAGTATTCGTGATGGTTAAATTAATGGACTGCACCTTAAGAGACGGTGCAAACGTAGTGGGAAAAGGATTTGACGAGGAGATCACAAAGATCGTCCTGGACATCTTAACGGAGAGCAATGTTCCGATCATTGAATTCGGAAACGCAGGAGGAATCGGAGCTTATGAAGTCGCGGGATTCACAAATGCCCTGACTGATATGGAGTATCTGGATCTGGTACAGCCGTATCTTGGAAAATCAGAGATCGGCATGTTCTTAAACGCAAAGAGATTCCGCGAACCGAATGTGGAACTTGCGGCATCCAGGGGAATGAAGTTCTTACGCTGCGGCGCTGATGCGGGAGACGCGAGAAAGATCTCGGAAGTTCCGGTAAAAACGATCAAGAAATGCGGAATGAAAGCTTATTACTCCGCAATGAAGGCATATCTTCTCACACCGGAAGAACTGGCGGAGGAAGCAAAATTCCTGGAGTCCATCGGACTTGATGAGTTTATGATCATGGACTCTGCCGGAACGATGATGCCGGACGATGTAAAGAGAGCGACAGAGTGCTGCAAGAATGCGGTAAAGATCCCGGTGGCGTTCCACTGCCACAATAACCTGGGACTCTCCGCAGCAAACGCCATCGCGGCTTATGAGAGCGGAGCAGATATCTTAGACTGCGGTCTCATGGGAATGGCGAGAAGCGCAGGAAACCTTCCGACGGAGGCGGCTGTGGCATTCATGCAGAAATACGGAGAGTTTAAGGACATCGATCTTTACGCGATGTTAAACGGAATCGACCAGAGACTTCTCCCAGCGATGGAAAAGCATTCCTATCATGACGCGATCCCGCCGTACGATCTGATCCTCGGTGTGTCCGGAGCACATTCCAGCTTTGGAAAGACATTCAAGGCGGTCGCAAAAGATACAGGAGTGGATCTCTACAAACTGATCGTTGAGGCCAGCAAGATCAACAGAAAGAATCCGAGTGAAGATCTGGTGCGGGAAGTAGCAGAGAAAATCAAATAAAAAGAGGGAGAAAACGTGAAAGTAGCAATTGTTGGAACATATCCGGCAGGAACATACGAAAAATTTAAAAAGTATTTTGCGGAAAAGCCGGAGATCGAAGTTGTAGAAATCAATATACAGGAAAAATTTGACGCGCTGACAGAGGCAGATGCCATTGTGCTTCGTATCTTTAAAATGCCGAAGGAGGTTGTAGCCCGGATCAAAGGATTAAAAATGATCATGCGCTGGGGCGCCGGATTTGATTCTGTCGATATCGAGGAAGCGGGAAAACATGGAATCTATGTCTGCAATACTCCGGGAGCAAACGCTTATGCGGTGGCTGAACTCACAGTAGCGCTGATGCTCGCTGTGGGCAGAAAGCTGATCTGCCATGACCGGTCGATCCGTCAGGGCGAGTGGAGCAAAAACACATTCTTAAACCAGACCAGAACTTTAAACAATAAGGTAGTCGGCATCATCGGCGGCGGAAATATCGGCCGCCAGGTGGCATCCAGGGTGCAGGCCTTCGGTTCCACAGTCCAGTACTATGATCCGTTCCGCCTGCCGGAGGAGATGGAAGAGAAGCTCCACATGAAATATGTGAGCCTCGATGAACTGATCCGGACAAGCGATGTGATTACCCTTCATGTACCGTTGATGGATTCCACGCGCCATATGATCGGGGAGAAGGAGATTGAAGAGATGAAAGACGGCGCGATCCTCATCAACGTCGCGAGAGGCGGACTTATGGATGACGAGGCAGTCGTGAAGGCAGTGAATTCCGGAAAACTTTCCGGTGCCGGAATCGACTGTGTGGAGGAAGAACCGGCAAAACCGGGCAGTGCGATCCTCGAGAATCCGAATATTATCGTGACACCGCATGTAGGTGGCGGTTCCGCGGATATCTCCGATGTCATGTTCCCGATGATCACAGGGAATATTGAACTGCTGGCTGAGGGGAAAGAGCTGAAGTATGTGGTGAATAAACAGTATCTGGAACAGAAATGAATCCAGACGGAAGATACATAGGGTATCGATATATTGGGAATGTCCATAATGCCTTGGCTTTATAGAAAGAAGCAAGGTTGATGGTATAGCAGAACTGTTACAAACTAAAAAATGGAGGTAGGTTATGAAACAGATACTTGTCGACTTATCAGTATTGAGTTCCTTGTTATTAGTTGGAA
>CAVIYT010000177.1:0-753 GCA_963646925.1 Paludibacteraceae bacterium | reverse complement strand
AGTT
Organism: Paludibacteraceae bacterium; assembly: GCA_963646925.1. GTDB lineage: Bacteria > Bacillota > Clostridia > Lachnospirales > Lachnospiraceae > Pilosibacter. Next base: position 749 of record CAVIYT010000177.1, on the reverse strand, counting down.
GGAATTTTTCTGCGGAAAAAGGTCAAATTCCTGCAGAACCTGTACATTCCTGCATCACTGATCGCAGGATTCGTTGGATTGTTGATCGGACCGCAGATATTAGGAAAAATTTCTCCGGTTTATCTTCCTGTCAGCGATACATTAAGCAGCTGGGCTGGTCAGCTGGTAAACATTGTGCTGGGACTTTCTTTCCTTGGAACAACGTCTTCGAATAAGAACTTTGGAAGAACGGCACTGTCTGCAGTAACACAGGGCGGATTGATCCACCAGACACAGGTGCTTGTCGGCCTTGGAATCACGATGCTTCTGATGCCGCTTTATCCGAACCTGCCGTTATGTTTTGGATTAACACCGGTATATGGATTCCATGGAGGACATGGAACTGCCAATGCAGCAGGAGCAGCCTTAGCGGAGGCAGGATGGGCTGATGGTCCGGCAGTAGCCAATACAATGGCAACCGCAGGTATTCTTTCCGGAATTATTATCGGCATGATCGTGATCAATATCGGTGTTCGCCGCGGCTACGCAAAATTAGTTGCGAAACCACAGGAGATCCCGCAGGATATCAAAGAGGGTATCGTACCGTTAGAGAAAAGAAAACCGATCGGTATGGGTGTTACCTATAATGATGCCCTTGATCCGCTGGCATTACAGTTAGCATTTGTTGGTATTGTATATGGAAGTGCGACATTATTATCGAAATTCCTGGTAAGCCTTCATCCGATCTTAAGCAATGTACCGTTATTTGC